>JAITQR010000344.1 GCA_031288815.1 Treponema sp. | reverse complement strand
ATCGTTGATGGCGATAGGGGTGGTGATCTCGTGGCAGAACACCCGGTCCAGCCTGAGTACCCAGGTGTCGCCGAAAGGCCGATCCGCCACATGAGCCTCGAAAATTTTTTCCGCGAGAGTCTTTCCCATACTCCCTCCTTTGCGCTCCAGCACCCAGTATAAATCACGGCTTTCGCGGCACAAGGTGGCGCGAAAATCCGCAAACGCGGCAGGCCGCCGGCCTACTTTCCAATTTCGCCTTTGGGAGGCGTGATAACCCAGAATACCCGCAAGGGCCCGGACCCCGGGTTCGCCAGGATGTGGGGAGACTCGGCCCTGAAGCTGGCCGAATCGCCGGCCTTGAGCAGGTGGGTGTGGTTCCCAACCCTCAGCTCCGCTTCCCCGCTTTCCACTGTCCCCATCTCCCAGCCCCGGTGACCGTATTCGGCCCCGCCGGTTCTAGCCCCCGGCTCAAGGGTAATGATATAGGCTTCTATGCCCTCCCCGTCCCGCCCGGCGGCATGGACAAGCCTTTCATACAGCACCCCCGGACGGGTAAAGGAGTGGCGTTCACCCTTCCGCACCAGCTCCACCGGCCGATCCCGCCGGTAGTCGGCGAAAAGGTACTCCAAATCCAGATCCAGGACGCCGGCGATGGCCAGGAGCGTATCGATAGCCGGGGAAACCCGGTTCCGCTCGATCTGGGACACCAGGCTTTCGCTTACCCCCGCCTTTTCCGCCACTTCCCGCAGGGTAAGGGAACGGCGTTCCCGTATTTCCCGTATCTTTTCGCCGAAGAAGTAAGCCATTGCATCCCCAGGAACCCGAAGGCCGTTCTTTAATAACGCTTAATATGTTTAAGTATAATTAAAGTTTTGGGGGCTGTCAAGTCTGTTCTTTGGGATAGGCCAGCGTAAAACCGCCGAAACTGGCCGTACCCCCGGTACTGAAAAGGCCGATATATACGCCGGTGAAGGTTTTGAAATGGGTACCCTCGGTACAGAGTCCCGCCGTCATGCCCCTGCCGCAGTCCCGCCAATCCCCTCCGGCCAGGCGGTAACTGAAATAGTACCACTGGCTGTCGGCGCGGATCCGCAATTCCACATCCCCCTCCCGGAGGGGGAGCGGAACGGAGTAAGTTACCGCCTCCAGGTCATGGACCCGGCGGTTTACCAAGACCGCAAGCCCTTCTTTTCCCCGTTCCAGGGCCAGGTCGTAGTGGTAAGCGTCGTTATAATAGGCGCTGATGCCGGCCCGGACCCCCGCCGCGATACCGGCGGAAACCGCCGTTACCGCCTCCGCGCGAAAAGACTGCTGCCTAAGGCCGGCAAAGACCGGGTTCATGCCCGAGAGCCCTTCCGCTCCTCCCGCCAAAACGAGCCGCCCGTTTTTCAGCCGGTAGCGGGACAGATCCGGATTGCGGACGTAGTTCCAGTGAAGGCCGAGTTCTTTCGCGGAAAAATCGGCCACGATGTCAAAGACGGCGGGTTCCGGAGGCTCCGGCAGGGGACCGCTCATCTCCAGGGCCGCCGTTCCCCCGTCCCCGGCGACGGGCCAGCCCTCCTCCCATTTCACCGGAACCAGGAAGGTTTCCCGCCCAAGGTTGTGGAGTTCCTGGGTATCCAGGATGCGGATGCCCAGGCAGACCATCCACCAGTTGCCCCGGCCGTCCTCAAAGAGATCCGCGTGGCCCGTCGCCTGGATGGGATGGCGGTGCAGCTTGCGGTGGGAAAGAATCGGGTTATGGGGGCAGTTTTCGTAGGGGCCGTAGATGTCCCTGCTTCTCTGGATAACCGCCATGTGGCCGTATTCGGTTCCCCCCTCGGCAAGGAGCAGGTAGTACCAGCCCTCGATCAAATAAAGATGGGGCGCCTCGGTACATTTATCGCCGCAGCCCCGGGAAATCAGCCGGGAGGGAGACAGTTTTTCCCCGGTAAGGGGATCTATTTCGCAGAGGTATATCCCCCGGGGATCTCCCTCCATTCCCCCGTTGGAGCAGAACCACGCCTTGCCCCCGGTAAAGAGCAGGGAAGGATCGATGCCCCCCTGATCCACATAGACCGGATCCGACCAGGGGCCCCGGATATCCCCGGTGTGGACAATGAAATTTCCCAGCCGCCGGCCGTCTTTGCCGGTATTGGTGTTGGTGCTGGTCAGGTAAAAAATCCCGTCGCGGAAGCGGATGGTGGGCGCGTAGATCCCCCGGGAGGCGCGGCAGTTTTCCAGGGGAAGCTGTTCCGGACGGTTAAGGCAATGGCCCAGAATTTCCCAGTTGACCAGATTCCTGCTGTGGTAAACCGGCACCCCGGGAAAGAACTCGAAAGTGGAGGTAACCAGGTAGTAATCCTCCCCCACGCGGCATACGCTGGGATCCGGGTTAAAACCGGGGATTACGGGGTTCCGATAGGTATACACGGCATTCTCCTCCCGCAATTTGAATCTCGCGGTAAAATGACGGAATAGTACAAAAATTTGACAGTTTAATCCTTAGAACCCTATATACAATGCCCTATGGAAATTCGTCAAAACCGTTTTCTGACGCGGTTTTTTCTCAAACACGAATGGCAGCTTTACCTGTTTATCTTTCCCACGGCGGTTTTCTTCCTGATATTCCACTACGTTCCCCTGTACGGAATTCTTATCGCCTTTAAGCGGTATAACATTGCCAGGGGTATCATGGAAAGTCCCTGGGTGGGGCTCTTTTACTTTGATCGTTTCTTCCGCTCCAATATGTTCGGGGAACTTTTGCGGAACACGGTGGTCTTGAGTTTTTATCAGCTCCTGGTGAGTTTTCCCTTCCCCCTGATCCTGGCCCTGATGATCAACCATTCCCGCCGGAAAGGGCTCAACCAGTTTGTGCAGACCGTTACCTACGCCCCCCATTTTATCTCCCTGGTGGTTCTGTCCGGAATGCTCTACCTCTTTACTTCCCCCAGTACGGGAATTGTCAACTACATGATAAACCGGCTGGGGCATGCAAGTGTCAACTTTATGGGAAAGGAGGAGTGGTTCCGCCATCTCTTTGTGTTCAGCCACGTGTGGCAGCATACGGGATACCAGGCGATCATCTTCCTCGCCGCCCTCACCGCCATCGATCCCGC
>JAITQR010000274.1 GCA_031288815.1 Treponema sp. | reverse complement strand
AAGTAACCCGGCAGATGGCGCTGAACATCCTCGCGGGAGGAGCGGGCATCAACGCCCTGGCGAACGGAACCGGCTGGGAGATAACCCTGGTGGACGCCGGGATCATGGGGGACGAGTTTCCCCCGGATCGTGAGCTTGACGCGGTATGTTCCTTTGTACGGGCGCGGATTGGAAGCGGAACCAGAAACAGTTTCGAGGAACCGGCCATGACCGGGGCGGAAACGGAACGGGCGTTGGATCAGGGCAGGGCTTTGGCGGAGGACGCGGCGAAGCGGAGTTTCGATCTTACCGCGATTGGGGATCTGGGTATCGGCAACACAAGTACCGCCGCCGCGATGCTTGTCGCCGCGGGCTTTCGGGCGGAAGACGTGGTTGACCGGGGGACGGGCATTGACGCCGCCATGCTGGAAAACAAACGGCGCGTGGTTGACGAGGCGGCGAAAAGACGCAGTCCCCCGAAAGACGACGGAAAGGCGATACTGCGGAACCTGGGGTCCTTCGATTTTGCGATGATGGCCGGCTTTATCCTGGGCCTTGAAAACAAGGGGATAGCCTGTGTTCTCGACGGGTTTCCCGTCAGCGCCGCGGCCTACATGGCGTACCTTATCAACCCCCTGGCGCGAAATTGGCTTTTCGCCGGGCATCTTTCCAAAGTGGCGGGCCACCGGCCCCTGCTCGAACGCATGGGCCTTGACCCCATCGTTGACCTTGACATGCGGCTTGGCGAAGGGACCGGCGCGGTGATCGGCGGCCACATCGTCGAACTGGGAGTAAAGGCCGCCCGGGAGATGGCCTCTTTTTCGAGCGCCCATGTCAGCGATGCGGAAAAGGCCGAGGAGAAGTACTAGTGGGAACGGCACGGAATCGCTTTCTTTCGACCTTAAGCGTGGTCTCCCGAATTCCGGTAAAAACGCGGTTCGACTTTGACCCGTCGGGAATGGACTTCTGGCTCCCGGTAACAGGCGTCTTTCCCGCGTTACTCGCGTTACTGTTATTCGCCGGTTTCTCGTTTTTTAGGATTTCAGGAATTCCTGCCGCCGATCCCTTTGCCGCCGCGGTGGTAACGCTTACGGTCCAGTACCTCTGTTTCAATCTGTTTCATCTGGACGGCCTTATGGATACCGCCGACGCCTTTCTTGGAACGGCGGACAAGGACAAACGGCTTTCCATACTGAAAGATTCCCGTATCGGCGTCTACGGCTTTTTCGCGGGTTTTGCCGCCCTCTCCCTTAAAACAGCGTTTCTGCGCGTCATATTCGCCATGGACGGGCCGTTCCCGGCTAATTTTCCCCTCGCCGCGGTATTTCTCGCTTTCCCCCTGTTCGGCAGGTTCAGCGCGGCCCTCCTCCCCTGCATGGCAAAGCCCGCGTCTCCCGGCGGCCTGGGATCGATGACCAAAGACGCCCGGCCCGTCCGCTGCGCCGCCGGAATCATCGCGGCCCTTGCCTGCTTCGGCCTGTGCGTCTTTGGGTGGACAACGCTGAGAAACAGCGCCGCCCTTTTGGGCCGCGTTGCCGCTTCCGCCGTCCTTTCGGCGCTTGGTTACGCCGGCGTCTGCATGGTCCTGATAAGCCCGCTTACCGCGGGGTTCTACGCCCGGCTCTACCGGAAGTCTCTGGGCGGTTACACCGGCGACGCGCTGGGCGCCGCGATAGAAAGCGCGGAAATACTGTGCCTGGCTGTTGGCGCGGTCATCGGAACAGTTTAGGAATTGTACAAAAACAAAATGCACGCATTTTATTTTAATTGCTTCCGCACAAATCCTTATACGGCCAGATTAAAAATCGTCCCCATAGGGGCCGTGGGCGCGAGGGCATAGGGCATGGCCGCGCTTGCCGCCCGGGCCTGCCGGATCTGCTTTTCATATTGTTCGATCAGGGCGTCTATCCGGTTATCGGACATGGAAAAATCCGCTGAGGATTCCGGTCTTTTTTTGATCTGGCTCAACTGTTCGATAAGGACATCAAGGAGCTTCAGCTTATTGATGGCAACCCCCTGGGTCCCCTCGGGGGCGGGGGTTCCGGAGACATGTTTAAAGTGGGAATAAATATAATTGCCCGGGGAAACCGGCAGGGACATTCTTCCCCCCGCGGATACACCGCCGGTGTATCCCGATACACTGATGGCGTATCCTATACTGGGCAGTCCCGATGATATAAGCCCCCGAATCATCCTTGTCCTCCAAATTTAACGGGTGGGGTACGGCCGTTTAACGGCAATACCGGTCAGTCTTCATTTATAATATCGGAAGGAGAAAAAAAAGCATGAGGAGGATTTTTTACCTGAAATTGACGCGCTTAGCCCCATACCGGCAGCGGCTCATCCCGGTGTATCCCGATTGGGGAAAAACCCACATTTCCGTTGCTGCCTGCCGGCCAGGCCCCGTTATAGATCCCGGTTGAGCCGGGCCCAGTCGCTCAGGCGCCGTTCCAGGGAACGGATACCGTTTTTGGTATCATGCCGGATCCGGTCGTGGAGGTAGGGGAGGATGACCCGTTCCTTAAGGACCGTCCAGTTCCGGGGCAGTATGTTGGGGGGCGAAAGAAAGTCCTCCGGCGGCATGTGCCCCAGGAGGTTGAGATAAAACTGGGGGAAGATGTGTTCCGTTACGGTCCGCAGCGCGGAAAAACCGTTTCCAATGCCGAAAAAGGTTTCGGTTAACCGTTTGTCCCGGCTTACTTCCATAAGGTGGCGCTGGGTATCCTCCTCGAAAAACCACTGGGTAAAGACCTTTGCCGCTTTCTCCGCCTTGCCGTTTTTACAGACCCCTAAATAAACGGCCTCTTCCGCCAGGGGGATACTGTTTTTTTCCGCAATCCAACGGAAATCAAGGTTGGCCCGCTTCTCCTGGGTCAGGGTAAACAGGTCCGCGCTGTTCATATAGGCAAAAAGGATCCGTCCCGATAGGGCCAGGTTTGAAGGGGAACTGTAAAAGTATTTGAAAACAAAATCATCCTCCGCCCGGATCCCCCCGTTGACCTCTTCGATCCAGTTCCGGACATAGGCCATGGCCTGTTCCAAGGCGTCCGAATCCCAGGCCAGGGGGGACGCCTCCTTAAAGGATGTGTTAAAAAGGGTGGCCGTAATAAAAAGAAAATCGTCATTCCAGGACGGGGAAAAGCCCATCCGGGAATAGATGCCGTTATTACCGGTATTGTAGGCGTTTCCCAGGGCTTTAATTTCATCTAAACTCACCGTAAAGGAATTGGAGAGCAGGTAGCTGTTATTCCGGGCAAATACCAGGGCGGGAATATTGAATGAAACCGGCAGCAGGTATTGTTTTCCTTCTATATTACCCAGGGCCAAAAGATGGGGATAAAAAGAATTTTTCA
>JAITQR010000131.1 GCA_031288815.1 Treponema sp. | reverse complement strand
TGTGAAAGATCAGCCCTGTTGACAAGATAAAAAAAATAAGTAGAATCGATTTTCAGAAAACAGAAGCCTTCAGTGATTTTGTTTTCAACATTCGGAAAACAACTATGATTTCCGGTGATTTCTTGTGTTTATTGAGAGGATTTGTGTGAAACTAGGCAAAAAACTTGTTATTATGATTATGATTCTGAACCTTATCGGAGCCGGGGCCCTGACGGGAACTATTCTAAACCTCGCCCAGAAGGAGATACGCGGTCTTATTAACAGTGAAGTTACGAACCTTGCCGAAGAAAACGCCCTGGCGGTTAAGGCGTGGCTGGAACTCTACCTGGACGCGGCCCGGTCGGTCGGCCAGATTATGTCGAACTATGAAGAGATAGACCAGACGGATCGGCGGAAATTCTTTTCCATGATAACCCGGACCATGGTAGAGAAGAACCCTGAAATTATCGCCGCCGCGTGCGGTTGGGAGCCCAATGCCCTGGACGGGCTGGACGCGGAATTTGTCAATACCCCGGGAACGGACCACACCGGGCGCTTTATCCCTTACTGGTTCCGCTCAAAAGGGAGCGTTTCCCTGCAAGCCCTGGTGGGCTATGATGTTCCCGGGGAGGGGGACTATTACCTCATCCCGAAACAAACCGGAGACGAGACCCTGATAGAACCCTATGAATATGACATTGACGGCCACAGGGTACTGATGACCACCCTGGGCATACCGATCAAAAAACAGGGCCGTTTTGTGGGTTCCATAGGCATCGATATTGAGATAAGCGCCGTTCAGCGGCAGGTGGAACGGATAAAACCCTACGAGGGGACCATCGCCATGGTGTACAGCAACGGGGGTTTCGTGAGCGGTCACTTTGACCCAAGCCGGATAGGGGAATCCATGATGGAAACGGAGGGGGACATCGCCGGTCCCTACCTAAACGATTTGCGGAAAGCCGTACAACGGGGAGAGCGCTTTTCCTTTACCAATTATGTTCCCCAGTTAGAGGAAAAAATGCTTTTTATCAGCGTACCGATTGTCGTGGGAAACACCCCTACCCCCTGGGCGCTGATGCTGGGTATCCCCAACGATGCTGTCACCGAGCCTGTTTACCGGATGCTTCTCGCCGGCGTCATTATCGCTATCCTGATGCTCCTTCTTATTTCGGCGGGGGCCTTTTTCCTGGCCCGGGCCATCAGCGAGCCCCTGAATAGGATGGCGCTGGTCTTAAACGATATCGGGGAAGGGGACCTTACCAGACGGCTGGAGGCCACCGGCAAAGACGAGATTGGGGATATGACCCGCTCCTTCAACACTACCCTGGATAAAGTCCGGAACCTAATCCTCATGATCCGGGAAAAGGCCCAGTCCCTCTCCCAAACCGGGACGGAACTTGCCGACAACATGAGCGCCACCGCCGCGGCGATTAACGAGATTATCGTCAATATCCGAAGCATGAAGGCCCAAGTGGGGAAGCAGAGTACCGGGGTTGAGGAAACGGGCGGCGCCATGGAGAAAATCAGCCTTCACATCAACAGCCTGAACGAAGAGATCGAAAAGCAATCCGTAAGCGTAACCCAATCCTCATCGGCCATAGAGGAGATGCTCGCCAATATCCAGTCCGTTACCAATACCCTGGTCAAGAACACCGATAATGTCCGGAACCTGGCGGAGTCATCCGGCGTGGGCCGGGCGGGGCTGGAAGAAGTGGCGGCGGATATTCAGGGAATCGCCCGGGAATCCGAGGGGTTATTGGAGATCAACGCGGTGATGGAAAACATCGCCAGCCAGACGAACCTCTTGTCCATGAACGCGGCGATTGAGGCGGCCCACGCGGGGGAGGCGGGCAAAGGCTTTGCCGTGGTGGCCGACGAGATACGGAAACTGGCGGAAAGTTCCGGGGTACAGTCCAAGACCATCAGCGGGGTATTAAAAAAGATCAAGGACTCCATCGATAGGATCACCCATTCCACCGGCGAGGTGCTGGATAAATTTGAAACCATTGACACGGAGGTTAAGACCGTATCGGATCAGGAGAAAAAGATCCGGGACGCCATGGAAGAACAGGCTCAGGGGAGCAAGCAGATTCTTGAGGCGGTGGGCCGGCTGAACAAAATAACCGGCGAAGTGAAGGGGAGTTCCCAAGAGATGAATACCGGCAGCAAAGAGGTTATCGCCGCCAGCCGGACTCTGGAATCCATTACCCATGAAATTACCAGCGGCATGAACGAGATGGCCGCCGGGGCGGAGCAGATCAGCGCCTCGGTAAACAAGGTGAACGAGATCAGCGGCCGGAACAAAAACGATATTGATGAGCTAATCCGGGAGGTCAATAAATTTAAGACCTAATGGGCGGTTCCAAAGACCCCTGTGGTTTCCCTTGCCTTGACTTACCCGGTTCGGGCGAAGCGGCTCCATGCCTTCGCGTCTTTTGAAAACAGAGCTGTTCGGAAGCTTCAGTTTCCGAACAGCAGCCACTTGAAAAATATTAGAAAGACTCCCGTTCTACCCTTTAATGGCCCCCGCGGTAATGCCCGAAACGATCTTTTTGTTGAAGAATATAAACAGGATAAGGGGCGGAATGGTAATGAGGATCACATCCGCGAAGATCAGATTCCAGGAACTGTCATACTGCCCCATAAAATTGTAAAGGGTCAACTGAACCGTGGGATTCCGGGAACCGGGCAGAAAGTAAAGGGGATTCACAAAATCGTTAAAGATGCTTACCGACTGGATCACCGTAATCGTGGCGGTAACCGGAAGCATGAGGGGAAAGATTATCGTGAGAAACATATACCAGGAACCGCAGCCGTCCACGTAAGCCGCCTCCTCCATCTCCCTGGGCAGGGCGGCGGCAAAGCCCCGGTACAGCATGGTGCAGAAAGGGATGTGCAGGGCCGTCTCCACCAGGATCATGCCGAAGAGGGTTCCGTAGACGCCGATAAAGTTCAATACCCAGATGGTGGGCAGTATGGCCGGGGGCAGCATGAGCCCCGTAAGGATCATAAGGTTGACCCCCGACAGAAATTTGTTGGAAAGCCGCTGGAGAATATACCCCCCCAGGGAACATACCACCACAAGAAGCGCCACCGAACCGGCGGTTATCTGAACGCTGTTAAAAAAGGCCCGTACTATCATATAGCGTCCGGTACTAATCACCCGGGAAAAGTTTTCAAAATGAAGATAATCCTGCGGCCAGGAAAGATTAAAGAGCCCCGCTTCCCTGCTGTTTTTAAGGGAGGTAAGGATCATAAAATAAAAGGGGGTTACGAATACCCCTACCGCGCAGACCAGGGTAACAATATCAAGCCAAAGCAGGGGATGTTTCTTTTTTTGGGGTTTTAGCTTTGCCGGTTTCACAGATCCACCTCCCTGGAAATAATAAACCGGTACAGGGGAAACACCAGAATCACTATTAAAAAGAACATGATCACGTTCCCCGCGGTGGAAAGACCGAAAAAGCCTGACGCGTACTGTTTATAGATGATCGAGGCCAGGGTATCGGTGGCAAAGCCCGGCCCTCCCCCGGTCATGGTCCAGATCAATTCAAAGGAACGAATTCCCCCGATAAACGAAAGGATGATAACCGAGTTCATGGAAGAACGCACCAGGGGCAGGGTGATGAACCTGAAACGCTGCCCCCCGCTGGCCCCGTCGATAGAAGCGGCCTCGTAGTAGGTTTCGGGGATGGCCTGGAGGCCGGCGATATAAATAATGGTGGCTACCGACAGGCCCTTCCATACATCGGTGGCGATGACGGAAAAAAGCGCCAGATCGGGGTTCCCCAGCCAGTTGGGGCCTTCTATCCCTATCTTTTCCAGGAATGTGTTGAAAAGCCCCCTGGTGGGGTGCATCAGGGAACTAAAGGTAATGCCGACCGCCACCGTGCTTACCAGGTTGGGAAAGTAAACTATGGACCTTACAAGATGCTTGGTTTTAATCGGGGACGTAAGAAGCACCGCCAGGCCCAGGGCCAGCACCACCTTTAACCCGCTGGTCATGGTGGAATAGATGAGGGTGTTCTTAATCCCGATATTGAGGGAATACTCGGAAAAAAAAGTTACAAAATTATAGAATCCCACAAAGCGGAATTCACTGAGATTCCAAATGGTCAGGCTAAAGAAGAAAGATATTATCGTGGGCACAATAAATAAAACAACGAAGATAATAAGAAGCGGGGCGATAAACCACATATTGTAAATCTTCTTTTTCAAATCCGCCTCCCCCTTTGCCTTTCAGTGTAACAGGGGGACGCCGGCGGATTCCGGCGTCCCGGTTCACTGTTCAAAAAACTATTCTACCAGCCGGGCAGGTTTAAGAGTACCGCCTGCTTCTGTACGTCCTGATCGTAGGCTACCGCCGCCTGCCTGGGGGTCATGCGGCCGGTAACAACCTCAATGCAAAGCTGTTCCAGGTTCGGCCCCTTGACCGGGGACTCGAATTCCAGGGCCGGCTGATATTTGTTTGCGTCAAAATATTGCTGCATATCCAGAATCCCCGGGATGGCATCGGAGGGCAGCTTGAGGCCGTTTACCACAGAAGGGCCGCCGGGTTTTACTTTGGAAGTATACAAATTAAAGGCTTCCTGGGTAAGGAGGAAATCCAGCCATTTTTTTACCGCGTCTATTTTAGAGCTGTTCTTGTAAATGTAAAGGCCGCTGGGCATCCAGACCGTAACGCCTATATTGTTGGGATCATCCCCGGGCTGGGCGAATATTCCTATGTCGTTGATTTTGTCGGGGATATTTGTATCAATGTACTGTATCCTGTGGGACTGCATGGAAAACTGGGCTACTTCCCCGTTGGCCAGCATCTCAAGTCCCTGGGAGAGATTGGTAGCCAGATAATCCCGGTTAAGATACTTGGCCGTCTCCGCCAGTTTCTCAAAGCTCCGCAGTGCCGCCGGATTATTGGAGTAATTGGATTTGTTGGCGGTATACTGCTGGGGCCAGTCGGGCATGGCGGATTTGATATAGTATTCCTCGGAGAGGAATATCAATTGGGATGTCCAGGTATCTTTAAAGGTACCCAGGAGGGCGGGAATCCCCGAGGCCTGGATCTTGTCGCAGTTGTCCAAAAACTCCTTCCATGTCTTGGGGATCTGGAGCCCCAGGCGCTGGTATATCTTTTTGTTGTAAAAGATGACGCCTCCCTGGGCCGTGTATTCCACCGGGACTGAGTACATCTTCCCGTTGGAGGACGCGGAAGATTTGTAGAGGGGGGCTACCTTCGACCCATAGTCACCGGTAAGATCCACGCAGTTCCTGTCGGGGTTAATGTCGTTAACCTTGGAACCGGTATTGAAGATGAAGAAATCCGCCATGTCCCCGGCGGCAAGCCTGGTTTTGACAATGGTTTCACCCTCGGCGCCGCCTACCCGGATCTCTACCTCGGTTTTTATGCCGAAACGTTTTTCAATCTCTGCCATGATAAGCTCATGCCCATCTATGATGGTGTTTCGTGTCCACAAAAGCGAAACAGTGTCACCCTGGGCGCCGCCGGCTTTTTGCCCCGCCCCGGTGGCAAAGATCATAGTCCCGCATACCAGCAGAACTACCAGGAACGACAATCCCTTTTTCATACTGATCCTCCTCAATGAATGGCTTAAGGGTATAAACCCTGCCCGTATATGATATCTCCGTTTTTTCCCCCCGGATATGGACGATTGAACAGCGGGAGATTGAATATCCAGCACAAAAAACTGTACAAAGGGAAGAACCCCGGCCTATAATGCACACGGGTACCGTCATGAGATTCAAGGTAAGGCTTTTTTTCACCTATTCCCTGCTGGTCACGGCACTGATCGTTCTTGCGGGACTTATCTTCAGGCATCTCAGTTACAAGCGCTTTGAACAGATAGCCTGTCAGGAAATACGCATTTTGGCGGAAAGTATTTCCCATCAGTTGGACGAAACAATCCGCCCCATGGTATTTATAACCGAATTTCTCTTGTCCGACACCAAATCCCTTTCGGCCATCACGACCCTTGGCCGCGTTCCCCGGCGGGAAGGGGGCTCCCGGTACATTGGGGAGGCGAAACGGGATCTCGCTTCCAACCTTCTGACATACGTGTCGGATGTCAATTTTCACCGGATAAATTATTTCAATTCCCTGGGGGACATCCTGTCCAGCAACGGCCGGCGGGAAGTTGTTCCCGACGGGAGCGCCGATCTGGAATGGTTTCACCGGCTTCCCCTGGTTGATAGCGCCGGAGGAAAACCGGTACTCCTCCCGCCTTACGCCGATCCCTGGGATCCGAAAGATCCCCAAAAGGTGTTCGGCGTGATCCGGCTGATTATGGGCAACAATATTCCCTCATATCTGGAAGTGCAGAAGCCTTATACGGTTCTGGAGAATTTTTATACCCCCGATCCTTCGGGATCGATACGGGTGGGAATCGCCAACAGCCGGGGCGATGTTTTTCTTTCACAGTTTAACGAGGACGAGGAAAAGATCCTGTTGGGCTATCTTGACGAAGACGCCGAGGCTCCCTCCGGAGTCCTGGAAGAATACCGGCGGGACGCGCTTTCTTTCCGAATCGGTTCCGATATTGTGGCCCTTCAATACTCTTCCTACACCGACACCTATACCGCGGTAATGCGGACCGGGGACAGCATGAACTCGTCGTTTGGATATATTACCCGGATGATAATCGGACTCTGTTTTCTGGCCTGCCTCATATCGGCCGGTCTTATCTACGCCCTTTCCCTCAGGATTACCGCCCCTATAAGCACTCTGGCGGCGAAAATGGAACTTACCAGCCTGGACAACATTACCCGGGGCATCAGTTTCGAGGACGCTAACGACGAATTTGTCTGGATCTACCAGGCCTATAACCGGCTCCTCAAGCGCCTGAGCTATTCGATAAACCAGGAAAAAGAGATGAGCCTTCTCCATCTCCAGGCCCAATTCGACACCCTTCAGGCCCAGGTAAATCCCCACTTTCTCTACAATGTCTTGAATGTTCTTTCCCACCGGGGAGTCCTCAACGGAGACGAACTGATCTGCGCTATATGCGAAAAACTCGCCGCCATGATGAGGTATTCCGCGGAACTTTCCCGCCGCATGGTCACGATTCGGGAAGAGCTGGAATGTGTGGAACATTACCTTTACCTCTTAAAGACCCGGTACCAGCAAAAGCTCAACTACCGCGTGGAGACAGATCCCGCCGAAACGGATCGGATGATCCCCAAGATGGTGATCCAGCCCCTCATCGAAAACGCCATAAGCCACGGCTTTAAAGACGGGACGGGCGTCATGGATATTGCCGTAAGGAGCCTTGTCGGTACCGGGGACGGCCGCTGGTATATTGAGGTGAGGGATAACGGCAGCGGATTCAGCGCCGAAACCCTGGCGGAACTGGAACAAAAGATGCGGGGTATCAGGCTTAGGGTAAAAAACGGCAACCGGAATCTGGAAATAGATATTGGCGGCATGGGGCTTCTCAATATCTACGCCCGTTTTTATATCATCTTTGGTGACGCCACGATCTTCCGGATACGCAATCTTGAGCAGGGGGCTTCGATCACCGTCGGCGCCATGGAGACGAAAAAAAATGTATAAGCTAATCCTGGTCGAGGACGAGCCGGGGGCCGCGGAAAATATCCGGGATATTATCCAGTTCTACTGCCCCCGCTTCGAGCTTATCGGAACCGCCGAACACGGCGGCCAGGGCCTTGAGCTGGCCCGGCGCTTAAGACCGGACCTGCTCCTCACGGATATACGGATGCCCCGGATGGACGGCCTGGAACTGCTAAAACGTATTCACGCGGAGTTTCCGGATCTGACGGTCATCATCGTCAGCGGTTACCCGGACTTTGAGTATACCCGCGCCGCCATGCAGCACGGGGCGGCGGATTATATTTTAAAGCCCGTTACCCCCTCGGCCCTGGGAGCCGCCCTGGAACGGATCATTCCCCTCCTGGATGAGCAGATAGGCCGGAACCGGCTGTCCATTATCCGGCGGCTTTTGAACAACAGCGCCGTAGCGCCGGGGGAAATGGAAAAGTATTTTACCGCCCCGGCCTACACAATAGGGATCAGCAGGAAAAACGGCCTTCCCAGCCGCTTCTCCGGCGGCGTCTACAGCCTCAAATACTCGGCGGGCGAAGAAGCCATTGACCTGTACGGCCGGGACGAAATGGAAAGCATCCATATCTGTTCGGACAATTCCGTCAGATGCCGGGAAGCCTTTGAGCGGATAAACTGGCTCCACGGCGAGATTCCCGGCTACGCGACCACGGTGCTGTGCCGCGATCCCTTCCCCATAGAAAAGCTCCCGGAAACGATTAAATCCCTTTACAATATCCTGGACAGTTCCCTGACCATAGGGCTAAACCAGGTGATTTCCGCCGCCGCGCCGGGGGCCGGCGGCTTGTCGCGCTCCGCGCGCAAAACCCCAAACCTCGCAAACCGCCCCGGAAGCGAAGGTTCGCGGGAGCCCGGAAACCGGGATTTTTATGGCGCGAAGCGGCGCGGAAACCCCCAGACGCGAGAGGCTCCCGGAAAGGCCGGGAAAACCGGAGGGACCGGGGGCGAAACCTTTAGGGTTTTGGATCATTATATACGGGAATCCAAAATCGACCGGATTCGCGGGTTCTTCCTTGATTTTCTTGAGAGCTGCCGGAAGGAAAAGCGGCCCCAGCTCTCTGTTGAAAAATCCATACGCCTCTTGCTTGAAAGGACCCGTTTCCTGATGAACAGCGCCGCGCCGGATGATGAATTTGAGTTTATGCTGGACGACGCTTTTTTTTACGCCACAAACTACGACGAACTTAAAGAAAGCTTTTCTGATATTCTTGACCGGCTGCTTCAGGACAGGAGCGGAAACATAAGCAAAATAGACACCCCGGAATTTTTTGAACTGATCAAGGAATATGTCTCCCTCCACCTGGCCGAACCCCTTACCCTTCAATCCATGTGCGGCCATTTCGGGATCTCCCAGACCTACCTCAGCCGGCTTTTTAGAAAATATTCGGGCCAGTCCTTTATCAATTACCTTACGGGCCTTAGAATCGAAAAGGCCAAGGGTTATCTGGCAAACCGGGACATGCTCATCAAGGACATTGCCCCCATGGTGGGCTTCAGCGATCAGTTCTATTTCAGCCGGGTGTTCCGTTCCCTTACCGGCCGGTCCCCCTCAAAATACCAGGAGCGTTGAATTTCCCCTGACCGGCCTCTCTTCCCTCCGGCGTCCGGCGTGTCGCGCCGGTTGTGAGGGGCCCTCTGTTTCATTACAATAGGGGTACGTATGAAATATCCCCGGCTTTTAGCCTTGTTTTTTATCTCCATCGCGGACATAGCTTACGAACTCTTTGTTATGCGGGTATTTTCCGTGGGCGGCTGGTCAAACTTCGGCTCCCTGGTTATTTCCACCGCTCTTTTGGGCATAGGGCTTTCGGGGATAATTATTACCTTTCTGGAAAAATGGGTAAGCGATCACGCCGGGCCGATTATGTCGGCCTGCGCCATCAGCCTTCCCCTGCTCATGGCGGGGGCGGTGATAGTGGCCCAGCTTGTCCCCTTTAACCCGGTTTTTCTTGCCTCCGATTCCCGGCAGCTCTGGTTCATCGGGGCCTACTACATCATCTACGGCCTTCCCTTTTTTGTTGTCGCCGCCTTTACCGGGGTAGCCTTTATCGCCCTGCGGAACGAGATCCAGAAGCTCTACTTCTGGAACATGGTAGGTTCCGGGCTGGGAGGCTTTTTTATTATTGTCTTCATGTTCTTTCTGCCTCCCCGTTACCTGATCCTTCCCATCCTGGGCCTTTCCATCCTGGCGGCCCTCTTCGCCTCGGTGGAACGGGACGGGAAAACCAGGGCTTTCCATTTTTCCTGGCCCCGGCTTATCGCCCTGCTGGTAAGCTCCTTAAGCGCCGTCTTTTGCGCTGTTTTCTGGGGGGATATCCGGATTTCCGACTTTAAAGCCATAAGCTATGTGCGGAAGTACCCCGATTCCCTCCTGGTGCATCACTCCTACGGCCCCGGAGGGGAGTACCATGTCTACGCCTCCCGGTATTTCCACTTCGCCCCGGGCCTTTCCGATAACGCGGCCCTGCGGATCCCCCACATGCCCTCCCAGGTTTACTGGGGGCTTTTTGTGGACGGTTCCGGCCCCATAGGGGTCATGGGGAGCCTGGGGAAAAATGAGCGGGCCTATATGGATTATCTGCCCATGGCGGCTCCCTATACCATGCTGGATAAGCCCGATGTCCTCCTGGTTAACCTGAGCGGGGGGATCAACGCCCAGATTGCCCGCTATAAGGGCGCGCAGCGGATAGACATTGTGGAGCCTTCCCCGGAAATGATCGGTCTCTTACGGGGAGATCCCAACCTGGTCCGTTTTACCGGGGATCTGCTCAATTCCAGCCAAATCAGCGTGTTCCAGGGAGAGGGCCGTTCCTGGTGCCGGGAACACGGGGGGGAATACAACCTGGTGGAGATAAGCCTGGTGGACTCAATCGGCCTTTCCGATTCCGGGGGTTATCCGGTCCAGGAGGATTTTAAGTACACCGTGGAGGCTTTCAAGGAGTATTTTTCCAGCCTTAAAGAGGGAGGGGTGCTTTCGATCACCGTCTGGGATCGGCTCAATCCTCCCCGGAACGTACTCAAGCTGCTCAATACCGTCATAAGGGCCATGAAGGAATCGGGAATGGAGGAACCGGAAAAATCCCTCTACTCCTTTGGGCTTTTCATGTCCACCTCCACGATTCTGGTAAAAAACGGCGCCTTTACCGAAAAGGAACTTTACGACCTTAACGACTTTGTGCGAACCCGTTCTTTCGAATTCCTCTATGTTCCGGACATGGAACTGCCCCAGCGGAATATCGACATTCTGATGGGGGCCTACCTCCACCATTTTGAGGGTCAGGAGACCGCCACGGTGGAAAGTTTTACCAACGCCGACATGTACCGGGCGGCTATCCCGGCTTTTTTTGCCGGGGAGGCCGGTCTTGTGGAGGATCAGTATATTTTTGACATACGTCCCATCAGGGATGAACGGCCTTACTATTCGGGTTTCCTCAAGCTCCGGAACATCTCCATGTACCTGGATCAGATGGAGGACATATCCGAGGAATGGGGCTACCTCCTCATCCTGGGAATGTTGGTTCAGGCCTGTATCTTCGGCTTCATCGTCATCATCATACCCGTGGCCGGCTACCGGCGATCCCTCTTCCAGAATCCCGGGGCAACGGCGGGGGTTATCTTTTACTACGCCGGTCTCGGATTGGGCTATATGCTGATAGAGATCTACCTTATCCAGCGGTTGGGGGTTTTTCTCTCTAATCCCACCTATTCCTCCAGTATCGTCATCACCGTGATGCTGATCTTCTCCGCCCTGGGGAACCTGGCCTCGGGGCTGGTTAAGAAGTACCGATCCTTTACCGTGCCCCTGGCCTGCGTGGTGGTGGCCGGGGGGCTTCTGTTTTACATCCTGGCCCTGGACGGGGTTCTGGCCCCTTACCATTCGGCCTCTCTTCTTACCCGGATATGGGTTTCCCTGCTTATCATAGCCCCGGTAGCCTTCTTTATGGGGGTTCCCTACCCTAACGGTCTTGACACCCTCCAGCAGAACCGGCCCCATCTTTTGCCCTGGGCCTGGGGGATGAACGGCGGGCTTTCCGTGGCCGGAAGCGCCCTGGCCAGGCTGCTTTCGGTGTCCGGCGGTTTCCCGGTTCTCCTGGCGGTGGGTATGGGCGTGTATTTCCTGGTGGGGATCCTCTATCCCGCCAATCAGGGCTGGCGGTTCCGCGACCGGCCCCGGACTGAATAATGCGATTTACCGGAATCGACGCCGGGCAAGGATCCTAAACCATGGGGGGCCCGGATAAATTCGCCCTGCTTAAGCGCCACTTCGGCTATACCGGTTTCCGGCCAGGCCAGGCCGAACTTATCGACGCGATCCTCGCGGGCCGGGACGTGCTGGGGGTGATGCCTACCGGGGCGGGGAAATCCCTCTGTTACCAGATCCCCGCCCTCATGCTTGAGGGTCTTACCGTGGTTATCTCCCCCCTGATCTCCCTGATGAAGGATCAGGTAAGCGCCCTGGGGGAGGCGGGGATCCCGGCCGCCTGCCTCAACAGTTCCCTGAGCTACGCCGAATACAACCAAACCACGGCCCGTATTTTTTCCGGGGAGCTGAAGATCCTCTACCTCGCCCCGGAGCGCCTGCAGAAGGCGGAGGCCCTTAACCTTGCGGGAAGACGGCCCATACCCCTGGTGGCGGTGGACGAGGCCCACTGTGTTTCCCAGTGGGGGCACGACTTCCGGCCCAGTTACCTGCGCATAGCCGAATTTATCGGCGGCATCCAACCCCGGCCCCTTACCGCGGCCTTTACCGCCACCGCCACTCCCCGGGTGCGGGACGATATCAGGCGGCTTCTCTCCCCGGAAGCCTCCGCCCCGGCTTCGGCGGAGGATCCGGATGGGGGATTTTTTACCCTTACCACCGGTTTTGACCGGGCAAACCTCTATTTTGAGGTACAGCGGCCGCGGGATCGGCAAGCCGCCCTGTTTGCCTGTCTTACCGCGCGGAAGGGCAAAAGCGGCATCGTTTACTGCGCCACCAGGAAAACGGTGGAGGAGATCCACCGGCTCCTCCTGGCAAGGGGCTACGCGGCGGCCCGTTACCACGCGGGTCTTGAGGACGGGGAACGCCGGAAAAACCAGGAAGACTTTCTCTACGACCGCTGTACCCTGATGGTGGCGACCAACGCCTTCGGTATGGGAATAGACAAGTCCAATGTGTCTTTTGTGATTCACTACAACATGCCGAAAAACATGGAAAGCTACTACCAGGAGGCGGGACGGGCGGGACGGGACGGGGAGAAGGCGGACTGCGTACTGCTCTACAGCCCCCAGGATGTACGGATAAATACCTACCTCATCACCAACAGTATCAACGAGGATGAAAAACGGGACGAAAAACAAATTGAGCATAACCTGGAACTCCTCAAGCGGATGACCTTCTACGCCACCACTTCGGACTGCCTCCGGGGCTACTTCCTTTCCTACTTCGGGGAGGCGGCCCCCCGTTACTGCGGCAACTGTTCCAACTGCCTTACCCAATACGAAGACACCGACGTTACCCTGGAAGCCCGGAAGATCCTCTCCTGCGTGTACCGGCTTAAGGAGCGGGGGAGGCTCCTGGGCAAGACCATGGTGATAAACATACTGCGGGGAAGCAGGGACAGGAAGATCCTGAACGCGAAACTCGATACCCTCAGCACCTGGGGGATCATGGCCGATTCCGGCGTCCACCGCATCAGGCTCATCATCGATCACCTCATCGACCGGGGCTACCTCCGGCTCCAGGGGGA
>JAITQR010000090.1 GCA_031288815.1 Treponema sp. | reverse complement strand
CCCCAAGCGACGGCCCGCCCGGTGTAAAAACTGTTTGGCGGGGACTACAGAAATTCTACACCCTCTTCGACTATAGAGATATGTTCGACTTTGTGGGTCAAGTTTAGGCCATGCGGCGGAGGCGCGGGTGGCGCCCTTGTGTTAGCTCTTTTTTATTTTGCCACCGGTGTCCGATGCCCTTGCGCCGCAAATCTTTTTTATTTCTTCCGGTGTCAATAATTCAGATGGGTAAACCTCTCGTTCTCCATCCTTGTTTCTGATTAAAAGTGTGTCTGTCATTTTCTCAACAACAATCCACCTGAAATCCTTTGAAGATGAGATTATTTTATCCTCATCAAGCCGATAAGCGACTTCATCACCTTCCTTAAACGAGTTAATGTCATTCATAACAAACCTCCTGACTTGTTTTTAGTAGGGCGTAGACTATTCATACATCCTCCTAATATTTTTCTTCCGCCGCAACGCGGCGGTGTTTGTAATAACCTACCGGATGGTTTAGCCCATCGGCAGTATCCGTCTCTGTTACCTCATACGCCACCTCCCGTTTATGTACACATAAGTCCCGGCTTTCTTGCCGTTGAAGTCATAGGCGCGATTAAAATCACCATCACTTCTAATATATAAATGCAACCGTACATTTGCCGGTATCGTAACACTGGTTAGCTCGTCGGTGCCTGAAAATGCGTAGGAACCAATGGAAGTAACGCTGTTTGGTATGATAACACTGGTTAGATGCTTGTAGGAAAATACCTCGGTCCCAATGGAAGTAACCGGCCACCGGCCTATTTTTGCGGGAATCACCATGTCTCCGCCAGGTCCCGTGTAATCGGTAATCTCTATGCCTCCAAACTTCCACCCAACTGTAAACGGAGATGCTTCCCGCGCCAGCGTGGCAAAATCTTCCGTGGAAATTCTCATGTAGCCCAGTTCTCCGGCGATTCTGGGGTCCATGCCGTTTACACTGGCAATGGACACAGTCAGCTTGTCCGTTATCTTATTGGCATCCACGCCGGAAAAGGTTACCGTACAATCTTCATGACTGAAATTAAAGCCCCAACCTGATATATTGGGCCTAAAGTAGCCCGTTACCCTTCCAATCGGTTCCCTGTTCTCATTGGTCAGCGTTGCGGTGATTTCATACCAGTCTGGTATTGCCTCGTATATGGAACCCACGCCGAGCCCCCACTCCCTGGTTTTGCCGGTCTTTTCAAGCCCCTCGTCAAGGTCACGAATCACATTAAAACCGCTTGTACCGATTAGTTTTGCCTCAAACAACATATTAACGGTTTCCCTGTCGTAATCGATACGTCCCTGGGTCAGGGTTGGGTCATAGAGAATCTCATAGGGCGGATGTTCTTTGAAGAACGTTGTGGCTTCGTTAAGTACCTTGACCCAGGACGCGCGCCACTGTATGTCGTTCCGCACGTTCTGTCCGATGTTGCCACCCTGGATGTTCGCCGAAAGGACCGAAGCGCGGCCGGCGGCCTCGGCCAGGCCGGGGTCAAAGCTCGCCGCCTCGTAGTAGTAGGACAGGGCTTCCACCACGGTACCGTCCCGCTGGGCGGTGATGCCCTTGGCCAGCGAGGTCTCCGCCCGCACCGCGGAGGAACTCGCCGTCCCCAAAAGGCCCGCCGTGCCCGCGCTGGTCAGGCTCACCCCAAGCTGAGAAAGGAGCTCCACCGAGGCTTTCTTTACCCCCGAGAGGTTCTCCAGTTCCGCCGCCGTAACCCTGCCGGTATAGGCGGCCCGGGACACGCCGGTAGCCGCCTCGCTTACCTTGAGTTGGAGTATAAAGCCCGATCCGGTCTTCTGTAGTGTCCCGTTCAGGAAGTACCCCACATTGGCGACCTTCCCCAACTGGACGAGGTTACTTTCGTTGGCGTAGTAGCCGCTCTCCCCCTCGGCGATTATCTTTTCCAGGTTCTGCCGGTCCAGCACCTTCATGGCGGAGAACTTCGTCAGGTCCCCCACCAGGACCCCCTGCACCATCGTGGGGAGGTAGTTCTCGGCGGGGGCCAGGCCCCGGCCTTCGGGGACCAGCACGGCGATGCTCTTGTCCGAACCGCCGTTTCCGGTCCAGTAGCTTTGGCCAAAGGCCGTGCCCGCTCCGGCGGCGAAGAACGCCGTGCCCAGCAGGGCCCATAAAAAAGCTCGTGGTTTCATAGACTGCTCCTTTTAGTTTTAGTCGAAAACAACGTCCGAGGCGGCGCTCAACGCGGAGATCCAGTCGTAGTCCGCCGCGGTGGTGGCGGCCACCGCGGGGTCGCCGGACCGGTAGGCCGCGTAACGAGCCACGGCATCCGCCGCCGCCTGGGTCTGGGCGGTTTGAGCCGCGGCGGCGGCCACGGTCCGCTGGTTTATCCTCGCCAGTTCCCGTTCCTGGGCGTCCCGGGCAGCCTGCTCTTGCAGGCGCAGCTTCTGCCGGAATTCGGCGTCTCCCATTTCGGCTTCCCGGTCCGCCCTTGCCTGTATGTCGCCGTAGGCGCCGGCCACGTTTATCTGAACCTGCCGGTCGGGGACTTGGCCTATCACGTCGTTTACATACTTCCGGGTCAGGGCGGTCCAGGCCGCCTGGGGCATGGCCCACACCACGTAGTAGAGGTACTCCCGGCTTTTAACCCTGGTGGCGGGATCTTCCGTTTCAACCAAGTGCCAGAAATCCGCCACCCGTTCCATGCCGGTAATGTTCACCTTTGTGGCGGTGGTGATCTCCTCGATAATGTCTATCTGGCCTTCGTTGAGGGTCTGGGCGGCGGCGCTCATCACATAGGTCTTGAGTTCGTTAGCCGTCTGGGCCGCGAAGAGCAGCCCCGCCTGTACCCGGGCCTCGTCCCGGTTGGCCCGCCGGGCGATGCTGTACTTGACCCGGGCATCGGAAGAAACGCCGTACGCCGATTTGACCGGCCCGGAATTCCCCTTGATCAGGGGTTTAAGCCAGAGGGGAACCGGATCTTCCCCCAGGTTCCGGTTGGCCCAGTCGAGAACCGTAGAAGGCCGGGGCTGGGTATCCACGGCGCCCGCGTCCTGTTCCCGGCGGATCTCCGCCGCCGTTGGGGCCGCCTCCGGCTTCGGGTTTGAGGCGCAGCCGGCCATAACTAACACCGCCATTCCCGCGGCGGCAATAAAACAGTTCTTCTTTTTCATGCTGAACTCCTACTACGAAATATCCCGTGAAATATTCAGGGTGTCCGGTAGGACGCCTGTTTCCGGTCTAATTCCCCGGTAAAGGCTTCCCCCAGGGCCGCGGCCAGGGCCGCATAGGCCCGGCGTCTTCCCACCTCGGGGTTTATCGCGCTCTGCCGGGGGGCTTTCGCGGTAAAGGAAAACACCGCCCCGGTACTCCCGCTCACCGTTCCGGTGAGGGAGGGGTTGTAAAAAGCGCCGCTGTCCATTCTTTGCG
>JAITQR010000083.1 GCA_031288815.1 Treponema sp. | reverse complement strand
CTTTCTCGCGGTCAACCTGGGGTTCTTCCTGGTTTTGGGAATCCTGTTCTTTCTGCTCCGCCGGATTCAGAGGCCTTCCCTGGTGGAGGAGATTTCCCCGGACTTAGATTCCGCCCCGGAAGGCTCCGGGCAGGGGAAAATCCGGGACGGCGAAAACCGGCCGGCCTCCGCGCGGCCCCGGCCCAACCCCCGGCGGGAAAAGGTTATGGATCTCTACCGTTACCGGGGGTGGATAGGGGTGCTTTCTTCCAACCTGTTCGTAGGGATACTGGTTAATATCGTCCCCCTCCACATCAGGGACGGTCTTGGCTATACCGAGCGGACAGCGGGTTTGGTACTTTTTGTCCGCTGTATCGCCGGGCTTATCGGGTTTACTATTCTTGCCCGTTTTACCCGCTGGCATTTCAACCGGCGCTGGTTTATTCTGGTCCAGGGCGGCCTCCTCTTCTGCGCCCTGGCCTTTGCGCTGGCGGGAAGCCGCCTGAATTTCTATTTTGTCATTGTTTCCGTTTACGGGTTTGTCAATTCCTGCTGCTACAACAACAGTATCTTTCATTCCAGCGTCACCGGTAAAAACCCCAGGAAGAACATGGCCCTTCACGAGATATTCATTTCTATCGGCAATACCTGCGGGGCCCTGGGGGGCGGTTTCTTCTATCAGCGTTTGGGTTTTTCAGGCGCCTTTTTTATCGTTTCCCTGTTTCTGGGATTGGGTCTCGCGGCGTTTGTCATGCTGAACAACCGGGAAAGGCCCGCATAGAGGGGCTATTTTTCCGTACGGAACAGGGGCTGCCCGAAACCCGCGGCGCCGATTTTTCTGGTTACCGATTCCACATCCTCCGAATGAATCCCGGAAAGCACCACCCGGAAATATTCCCCGTTCCGTTCATACACCGGACTCAGCCCCGCTTTTTTAAGCTTCTCATAGGCTTCCACGGCGTTCCTGGCGACCTTGTAAGAACCCACCTGTATCCGGTAGATCTTATTCGGGGTCATCGCGGGGATCGTGATGGGTTTTGGCTCCGGAAGAGGCGTCTCCACAGGAGCGGGTTCCGCGGTAATGATCTGTACGGGCTGAAGCTTCTGCACCACTTGAACCGGCGGGGCCTGCTGTACCGGCTGGTACTGCTGCACCTGTTGGACCGGGGGGAGCTGCTGTACCGGCTGGTACTGTTGTATCTGTTGAGGCTGGGGGGCCGGCTGGTACTGCTGTACCTGTTGGGGCTGCTGAACCGGCTGGGCCGGGGGCTGGTACTGCTGGATGATCACGGTATCCTGGGAAGCGGGAGGCAGGGCGGTTACCACCTGGGAAGTCGCGTTGGACCAGCCGCCGCCGGAGATGGCCGCGGCGTTTGTTCCCGCCGAATACTGGCCCTGATCGGAAACGCCGACGCTGTTGGCTCCGGGGTTCACGGTTCCCTCAACCAGCACCGGCGCGGTTCCGGTTACCAGCATATCAAGCTGTTCCGCCGCGGCGCGGGAAAGATCGATGATCCTGGCGGAAACAAAGGGGCCCCGGTCGTTAATCCGCACATTGACCTTTCTGCCGTTGTGCTGATTGGTCACCGTTAGAATAGTCCCGAAGGGCAGGATGGGATGAGCCGCGGTATACAGGGAGGAATTGAAAATTTCCCCCGAGGCTGTAGGCCGGCCGTCAAATTCCGTCCCGTACCAGGACGCGATGCCTTCCTGCCGGAAAACGGCGCCCGGCGCCTGGGCGGCGCAGAACCCGGCGCCTGCCAGGACAATATACAATACTGCCAAGAGCTTTTTCATATTCCCCTTATCGGCAAAAGAACGAGGGGGAATAAGGAAACATTTTCCCCTGATTAAACCAAACCCGCCATTCCGCGCCCTATATAGGCCATGCGGAGGAAACGAAATTGACGGAAGGACAAACAGAGGGCTGCGGAGACCCTTTAAACGAGGCGGTAAGCCGGCTTTTCGGGCTTTCCTACCTTTTCCCCTATCAGCGCCTGGTGGTGGCGAACATCCTGGAAGCGGCCGAAGGGGCGGGCATCCCCCTGCGCTGGCCGGAGTCCGGGGACGCCGGGAAATCAGCGGAGCCGGAAGGGACGGCGGGGCCGCCGGAGGAAGCGGGAACCGGCCGGGAAGCCGCTTACGGAACCGGGACGGAGGAGGAGGAAGCCGGGGAAGAGACGGCGGAAAAAACCGGGGAGGACCGGGCCGACCTGGGCAGACAGATCGTGATCCTCCCTACCGGGGCGGGGAAGTCCCTCTGTTTCCAGCTTCCGGCCATGCTCATGGAGGGGCCGACCCTGGTTATCTATCCGATCCTGTCGCTAATGGCGGATCAGGAACGGCGTCTTAGGGAGCGGGGTTTTTCCCCGGTCATACTCCGGGGAGGACAGGACAGGGAGGAAAGGGAGGCTGTCTGGGAAAAGCTGCGATCCGGCCAAAGTAAATTTATCATCGCCAATCCGGAAGTGCTGCTGACTCCCCGGGTAATGGCCCGGCTGGGGAGCGTAAAAATCGCCCATACCGTTATTGACGAGGCCCACTGCGTCAGCGAATGGGGCGAAAGTTTCAGGCCAAGTTACCTTGAGATCGGCCGGATTATCGAGGCCGCCGGATCGCCCATGGTAACCGCCTTTACCGCCACCGCCAGCGCCCAGGTGCTGGAAAAAATAGGGCAGTACATCTTCGGCGGCGAAGGGGCGCGGCGGATTGTGGGTAATCCGGATCGGAGTAATATTACCTATCGCGCCCGGGGCTGCATCGTCAGGGATCTGGCGGTACGGGATCTGCTTCTGGCGAACCGGCGTCCGGCCATCGTGTTCTGCTCGTCCCGGCCCGGGACGGAGAAGCTTGCCCGGTACCTGAGAAACGAATTCGCGGATCTGGGGATGCCCTGGTACCGGGAAATCCGGTTCTACCACGCCGGATTAAGCCGGGAAGAAAAAAAGAAGATTGAAGACTGGTTTTTTCACAACCCCGAAGGGGTACTCGTTTCGACCTGCGCCTATGGGATGGGAGTCGATAAAGCGGATATCCGCACGGTCATACACCGGGACTGCTCTCCTTCGGTGGAAGCGTACCTTCAGGAATCGGGCAGGGCGGGCAGGGACGGGCTCCAGTCAAAAGCGGTACTGCTCTGGGGGCCGGAGGACGGGAGGACTCTGAAAAGGGCAGGATCGGAAGCCGGCCGGCGGCGTCTCGCCGGGCTGCTGGACTACGCGCGGGACACGGGCCATTGCAGGAGGGAAGCGCTCCTGCGGCTGCTTGACTACCAGGGCGACAGCGAAAGCCCGGAATCGCCCTGCTGCGATGTCTGCCAGGGGGAAGCCGGGGCGGAGCTTCGGGAGGAGGCAAGCCTGGTGGATTTCTTCCGCAAGAACAAACGGGCCTATACTATTGACGAGGCCGCCGCCGTGCTGAGCCGGGCGGAAAACATCCGCTGGTCAGGGGAAGACGTAAAACGCTGCGTCAGGTTCCTTATCGGGGAAGGAAAGCTGAAAAAACTCAACGGCCTCTTCTGGAAAAACAGAATCACCGTGCCGGGCGGCGCGGACAAAGGGCGGGACGGGGGCTTGAACGGCGCCGGCGGCTACGCTTCCGCCACCACCCGCAGGGGGAACGAGTCCATGCCCCTTATGGGAACGGGGAAAGCGTAGACCCTAAAGCGAAGAGCCGGCAGCCGGTCAAGATTCGCCAGGTTTTCCACCAGCAGAATGCCCTTCTCAAACAGGGCGCGGTGGTTCACATGCTCCTCGCTTCCGGGTATCTCGACTCCCCCCGCGTCCACCCCCATCATCTTTACCTGCCGTTCAACGATCCAGCGGATGGCCTGGTTGGAAAAATGGGGACTGTTGCCGTACTCCGGCGTCCCGTATTTGTCCGAGTACCCCAGGTTGAAAAAAGCGATGTCCCCGGGTCGGATTCCCCCGGCTTTTTCGGCGGCTCGGACTAGCGTCTCCCTGGTGATGGGCGATTTGGGCGGCAGATCTTTCAGGCTGATGAGCAGGGCCGGGCCGCAGTACCGATCCGGGGCTATGGCGGCCAGATCTTCCCCGTCCTTGAACAGGTGGTAGGGGGTCTCTATGTGAGTGGCAATGTGGTTTACCATGTTGATCTCGTGCATGATGTACCACTGGTTTTCCAGCCTTACCACGTTGGGGTTCACCTCGTCGGCGCCGATAGTTTTGATAGTAAATTTGCGGGCCGCCCTGGCGGGATCGATAACGTGCGTCAAGTCGTACAAGGTCTTCATTGTCAAAAACATCCTTTTAGTGTCTGCCTGCAAAGCCGGTTGCTTTGTGGACAAACCGCGGCTTTTAGTCCGATGCGTTTTCTCGCTACGAACCTTCGCTTCGCGGGTCCGTAATGTGTCCACATTATATAGACAGATACTATTTATACTCAAGCTGCCGCTTTCCGTGCCGGTTTGGTTTGCGGGTCGGGTTCTCCAGGCCCTCCGCCTCCAGCACCGCCGTTTCCAATTGTCTTCGACCGTCAATTTTGGCGGTTTTCCGCCTTTTTTGGCGCAACGCGTTTTACCAATATCTCAGTTAATTCAAGGTGGCTGTTCCAAAAGCTGAAGTTTTGGAACAGCCTCAACTATTTGCTTTTTCATAAATCATGCCGCCGCAGATCCGCTTAAGGGCAACCCGTACCCGGTACAGTTTTCCATCCGGCGGACCGGGAAGACAGGGATCTGGCGGCCAATATTCCGGCCGAGGACTGCGGCGCGTCCGCGCGGCCCGCGCCCTTGCGCTCCGCCTTCAGTATGTTGAAGCGATGTATTCCCGCAGGGCTGCGGGGAACTCTTCCGTGATTTTTCGCTGGGCGCCAATCAGAGCGCGGTTGTCCGCGTCTTCCTGGCTGGCGGGGTGGGATTCACGGTCCGCTATATTGAATGTAAACAGTTCCGCGCCGGTACTGCTGTCTATCAACACCGCGTCCACCGTGTACCGGGTATTGAAGTAGGCGGTCTTCGGGGCGGGAGAAGAAGACAAGGTGGTGGTGATCTACAAAGTATGATAAATGAGCAATGACAACAGGGACACAAGGGAACACTATGAAATTATGTCAATAACCATAGAAATCAAGTGTCCCCATTGCCATAGCACAACATGTCCCGAAACGGGAAAAAAGGCAACGGCAAGCAAGGCCGTATAAACCGACTTAGCCATAGTTCCTCCGTGCCGGGGATGACCTGCGGGAAGCTCCGCGGGCCGGTGCGTGCTTAGAATTTGACGCTGGCGCCGATAGTTACAAACCGGTAGAACGGCGCTTTGAGGGTAGCGCTCATGCCTCCGCCTGAGATTTCCGATTCCAGCATATAGCCGTCAAAGCCGAGTTCGGCGAAGGCGCCCACCTTTGGGTTGAAGTAGTATGCGGTACCAATATCGAAGCCGAAGCCCAGGCCGCCTATATTGCCTACCGACACGCCCGCATTCTCCAGGTTGTCTTTTTGGGTTCCTTCCCAGACGGCCGGCACATAGCCTATCTTGCCTACCACATAGAGGTCGAGTTTCGGCATCAGGTCGAAGTGGTAGGCCACCCGCACCAGCAAGGGGATTGCCACAATGGTCTCTTCTCCGTCATTTTCTATCGTAAACTTAGCGCCATCAACACCTATCTCGCCGCCCAGGGACAGGGGTATGCCTATCGGCAGCAGGTAGTCCACGAACAGGTTGCCGCCGATACCGGCGGTGGAGTCGATATTGGGGTTCCACCCGCTCACCTCTACATCTGTTACCGCCGACACCGCGAGGCCGCCGCTCACCGTTACCTGCGCGAAAGCGCCGGTCGCGCAAACCGCCGAGAACAAAAGGCAGGCCGCAAACATAAGATTTTTTCTTTTCATCATCGTTTCTCCTTTAATTGTTGGTAAGATACACCGTAAAATCCGCATGCCGAATCCGATAACCGTAAAAGCAGACTTTTATGGCATAAACAGGCCTCCTTTAGGCCGGACGCCGGCCCAGCCCACTTCTCCGCCTGTCAGGCCGACTTATTATCAAATGAGGCTGTTTCAAAACTTCAGCTTTTGGAACAACCACCTTGAATTACGAGTTTATTCTTGTCCGCGTTTCACCAACTTCTGGACCTCCATCGGCCGTTTTATCATTAATTTTAGTAACAGTAAAACTATTCTCATTAGGCCATGAGATGTTTACGTCACACTCGCCGCTCACACCTGCTCCGAAACCGGTTCCGGAAGTAACCGTTACTATTAATCTCAACGCTGTTTTATCATAAGAAACCCCTTTGCGGTGTTAGTACCACCGACAGATTTTTAAGCCTCCATACAGAAGCTTATTACCAGGAAAAATCTAAAATATTTTACGCCCTTTATTTTGGTCTTGTCATGAGTAATTACGCACGATTTTCAATATTTTAACGAAATTTAAGTCTCTCGCGGCATACTATTTCATACGGTTACTCATGTTTGCCTTATTCGGCTTTTAAATACTAATAGCTTGATTACCTAAAAGACATGCTTTGAAATTTTACCGCCAAGGCCGAAGGCCAGGCGAAAAAGCGCACGAAGGAGGAATGGAATGAGGAAATCCGGCCCTTCGTGTACCTTTGTGCGCCTTCGTGGTTAATATTTTTCATTAAATATATAGAGTTGTTCAGAAACTGAAATTGCCGAACAACGCCCGCTTAGAAACTATTTATACTCAAGTTGCCGCTTTCCGTGCTGGTTTGGTTTGCGGGTCAGGTTCTCCAGGCCCTCCACCTCCAGCACCGCCATTTCAAAAAGGTACAGGGATCTGCAGCCCGGTTCCAGGTGTCCGGACATGACCCGGTCTCCCTCGGAGATTACCGTATGCAGATGGGCGACTCCGTCCACGATAAGGCCGTCAATCGAAGACAGCTCCATGGGATGATCCTTCAGCCGGGTAAAATTGTTGGAGGAAGGGTAATCGGTGGTGGTGATGTAATGGATAACCGCGTTGCTGAGAGTGCCGATGGCGGAACTGACAATGGCGTTTACCACCTTGTTCTCCCTGATAAATGTATCCACACATTCCGCTACATCATCCCCCTCATCGATTCTGATAAAGAAGACCCGTCCGATTTTGGTTCCTGTAAAGACCTTCATTGTTACTCTCTCCCGATATCGATATCGTTATATGTTCCGCCCTCAGCGCCCTTACATCCGGGAAAGCCTGGCGCAGGCTTCTTCCACGTCGGCCCGGTGCCCGAAGGAGCTGAAGCGGATAAAGCTTTCCCCCGCGGGGCCGAAGCCCGATCCCGGGGTGGTAACCACGTAGCACTTCTCCAGGATCCGGTTGAATACGTCCCAACTGTCCCGGCCGGGAAAGTGGGCCCAGATATAGGGAGAGTTATCCCCCCCAACGCAGGGGATCCCCAGCTCCCGCAGGGCCTTACGGATCAACGCGGCGTTTCCCAGGTAGAAATCGCAGAGTTCCCGCATCTCCCTGACGCCTTCGCCGTCCAGAGCCGCCAGGGCGCCCGCCTGGGCGATGTTGGAAGCGCCGTTGAAGATCGTCCCGGTAACCCGCGCCCAGTCGGCGTTGACGCTTTCCCCGCCTGAGTATTTGAGTTCCCTGGGAACCACCGTCCAGCCCAGGCGCACCCCGGTAAAACCGGCGGGTTTGGAGAAGGAATTTACCTCAACGGCGCATTCCCTGGCCCCCTCCAGCTGGAAGATCGATTTCGGCAGGGC
>JAITQR010000014.1 GCA_031288815.1 Treponema sp. | reverse complement strand
ATACAGCCGGGTAAGAGAGAAACCAGAAATGAAGAATATTAACCACGAAGGCGCACAAAGGGCCGGCTCTCCTAATTTTGTTCCTCCTTCGTGCGCCTTTTCGCCTGGCCTTCGGCCTTGGTGGTAAAATTTCAAAGTATGTCTTTTAGGCTAATCAAGCTACTAACAGTGGTGTCAAAAAGCTCCCTCTTTGACGAGAAGGGCGCGGGGCGTGAGGACTTTGGGCTGGCGGATTCCTGAGAGTATTCCGTACCGGCCCCGAAGTAATTCGCCGGCGTGGAACTTTGCCGGTAGTTGGGGGCCTTTAAGGCAGGCCGTTCAGTATGCCGGCCCTCTCCCGGTCTGGCCCTTATCCGCCTTGTCCGCCCTTTTCAAACAGGGACGGCAGTTCCCTAAGCCTGAAGAGGCTGGGCCGGGGCGCCACGCCGGAGACGGTATCCTCCCCTTCCCCGCCGGCCTCGTAATAGGAAAGCCGGGCCTTGCCGTTTACTGCCGCCAGCGCGTCGGCCGCGGCGTTAACGGCGATACGGTTCTGCTCCGCCGGGCTAAAAGCCCGGCAGCTGGGGCAGGAACACCAGGCGTCTTCCCCTCCCCGGTCAGGCCAGAGGTGAAAGACCCGGGTATCCCCGGCGGCCCGGAAGACTTTTTTCGCCTCCGCCATGATGATCCTGATGGCGTCCGGGTTGGTGGGACAGAAATGGCTGTCCTTTACCCGTCTGCCGGAAACCATGCGGAACAGTTCCCGGTGGAACAGGAAAAGCCGCCGGGGCAAGAGGAGGGAGAGATCCCGGCCCCCCCGTTCTATGATGATAGCGTAGGCTTCCGCCGCTTTCCGGATATCGGCGCCTCGGGAACGGAACGTCCTGTCCCTCAGGGAAAAAATCAAGGCGTCTATCCGGTTCCTGGCGGCCCAGGGGATCAGGGCTTCTATTTCCTTAAATTTTGTTTTTGCCGGAACCAGGAGCCGTTTCCTATCCGCCGGGGAAGGACCGGAGCCCGCGTAGATCCCTTTGTCCCGCAGGGGATAGAGGGCCCTTTCCCCGGAAGATCCCTCCGGCGCGGCAGGCAGTTCCTCCCGGCCAGGCGACGGCCAGGCGATTCCCAGGGCGGAAAGAAAGTCGTAGATCCCGTTACAGAGTCCCCGGGGGGAATCGCCGTATATCTCGATCCGTTCCCTCCCGGCGCGCCAGGTAAAGCCGCCGAGCTCCTCGGCCCCTCCGGCGTTGAGCAGGATCACCGGGCTTGAATCATCCGGCGCGGGGCCTTCCGCGTCCAGCAGGACCGGGATCTTTCTGGAAAGACCGGCCAGGCGGCGGAGCAGATCAAGACAGCGGGCCATATCCTCCGCGGCTTTACGAACCGGGGCAAGCGCCGGAACGAGGATAACCCAATCTTTGGCTACGTCAAAATCCGCCATGGCCGTATTATACCGGAACCGGAAACCTTATGACAGAAGCCCGGCGCGTCCCCGCGGGGCAAAAGCGTTACCGTTGACCGGACAAGGCCAAAACCTTCCTGTCTTCATGTTGTTTACCATCCCCGTCTTCGCGTCTTTTTTGTTGTCACGAAAGGGAAGGCGTGTTATAATCAAAAAGTTCCGGCGCGGCTTGGAAAAGCCGTTTTTCAAGCCGCGGTTTACCAATATGAGGCGGGAGGTATCTCTTGGAACGATACAAAAAAATCGTTAATGTAATATGTACCGTATTTGAAATTATCGCGGCTCTCAGTCTGGGCGCCATGCTGGTGGTGGTTTCCATCCAGGTTGTCCTGCGTTATTTTTTCAATAACGCCCCGGGTTGGTCGGAAGAACTGGCCCGGCAGTTTATGATCCTGTTCTGTTTTATCGCCATGGCCCTTGGGGTAAGGGATAAGATCCATATTGCCCTTACCATCATAGCGGATCGGGCATTGAAAAAATTTATCCTGCCCCTGGAAATTATCGGGAAAGTGCTCATTTTTATCATGGGGGTTATGATGAGCATCAACATGGGCCCCTATTTTACCAAACTGAAGTATAACCGGCTTCCGGGAACCGGTATACCGGTGGGTTACGAATACTTCTTCCCCACCGCTATAGGGGTTCTTATCGCTCTTGTAGCGGTGTATCAGATACACGATCACTTCCGGTACGGTACGGATGAAGAGCAGAGAAAACAGGGTGAATTTACCAAGAAGGACGCCACGCTATGACCGTAGATCCTGTAGCGATAACTTTACTTATAGGGCTTTTCGCTGTCCTTGTTATCATCAAATTCCCCATAGCCTTTGCCCTTGCCTTTTCGGCATTTGCCACCGCCGCGTATAAGGGGATTTCCCTGGGGGCCATTACCCAAAAGATGGTCAGCGGGGTGGATTCCTTCTCCCTGCTGGCCATTCCCTTTTTCATCCTTGCCGGGGAAATCATGAGCGCCGGGGGTATTTCCGATAGAATCGTCAAACTGGCGGATGTCTTTGTGGGGCGTATGCGGGGCGGCCTGGCTATGGTTAACATCCTTGACAGCATGTTCTTCGGCGGCATTTCGGGTTCCGCGGTGGCCGACACTTCTTCCCTGGGCTCGATCGTTATTCCCATGATGAAAAAGCAGGGTTATGACACCGATTATTCGGTATGCGTTACCATTGCCAGCGCCTGTCAGGGGGTGTTGATTCCGCCGAGCCATAACATGATCATCTACGCCGCGGCCATAGGCGGACTTTCGGTAGGGAAACTATTTATGGCGGGCCTTGTGCCGGGAATCCTGCTGGGCATTCTGCTCGGGATAACCACCTATATCATGGCGGTAAAGCGGAACTATCCCAAAGGCGGAAAGTATACATTCAAGGAAGCGGTTAAAATTATCATCGACAGCGGCCTGGGCATGTTTACCGCGGTATTGATTATCGGCGGGGTGTTCACCGGTATCGTTACCGCCAACGAGTCCGCGGTCCTGGCCTGTATCTGGGGCCTTATCGTGGCGATTTTCTTCTACAGGGAAATTAAGATAAGGGATCTATGGCCCATACTGAAACGTACCCTCCATACCCTTGCCATGGTGATGACCCTGATCGCGGCTTCCTCCGCCTTCGGTTATATGATGACCGTCCTGCGAATCCCGACTCTTATTACCCAGGGGCTTCTCGGCATAAGCCATAACCGGGTAGTACTGCTGCTGCTTATCAACTTTGCCCTGCTGGTTCTGGGCTGTGTAATGGATATGGCGCCGCTTATTCTTATTTCCGCGCCCATTCTGGTTCCGGTGGTGACTTCCCCGGCTATAGGCATGGATCCGGTACAGTTCGGGATTGTAATGATGCTGAACCTTTCCATCGGGCTCTTGACCCCGCCGGTAGGAACCGTGTTGTTCGTAGGCAGTTCCATTGGGGGCATTAAAATCGAGGAAACGGCGAAGGCCATGCTTCCCTTCTACGCGACAATGGTAGTAGTGCTGTTGCTGCTGACCTTTGTGCCCGCTTTCTCCATGACCATCCCGAATATGATGTTCGGGAAGTAAGGCGCTTGATTGGCCCTTTTGGGCCGGTAAAGATATTGGACCTGTTCGACAACCCGGCTGGTTTTCGAACAAGCCCCGCGAAACGCGCCGCGTTTCGCTGTTTCCAGGCGGACGTTGTTCGGAGACCGGGGTTTCCGGGCGACTCTATTCTGTTCTGAGGAGGAAAACATGAAAAAAACAACTATTCTACTGTTGGCGCTTTTGGCGCTGACGGTGGCGGTATCGCCGCTCTTTGCCAAGGGTAGCGCCCAGGGTAGCGCCCAGGGTTCCGGCCAGACCCGGGTATACCGTCTCGCGGATAACCAGCCGGACGGCTATCCCACCGTTCTGGGGGACCTGGCCCTGGCGAAATACGTGGAAGAAAAAACCAACGGCTCAATCAAAATCGAGGTGTACAACAATTCCGTGCTGGGGGATGAAAAGACCACTATTGAACAGACCCAGACCGGGGACATCCATTTTATCCGGGTCGGTTTGAACCCCCTTTCTTCGATCAATCCGGTTATGAACGCCCTGGCCATGCCTTTCCTGTTCCGCGACCGGGCCCACATGTTTAAGGTGCTTGACGGCCCGGTGGGCGAGGAACTCCTCGGCTCCCTGCAGCGGCAGAATCTCCTGGGGCTCTGCTGGCTCGACGCCGGTTTCCGTAACTTCTACAACTCCAAGAAGGCTATTAAAACCCCGGCGGATATGGCGGGGCTGAGGATCCGGGTACAGGAAAGCGCCCTCATGATGGATATGATTCGTTATCTCGGCGCTTCGCCCACCCCCATGGCTTACGCGGAGGTGTATCCCGGCATCCAGAACGGCATCATCGACGGCGCGGAAAACAACTGGCCTTCCTACATTACCGCCGCCCACTTTGAGGTGGCCAAGCATTTTACCGTGGACGGCCACATGGCTTCCCCCGAAATGATCCTCATCAATACCGGCGTGTGGAACAGCCTTTCCGACGCGGAAAAGAAGATCGTCAAGGATGGCGCCATGGAAGGGGCACGGGTGGAACGGGCCGCCTGGATTGAGGCGGAAGCCAAATATGAAAAACAGGCCAGGGACTCGGGTTCCATTATTACCGAGTTAAGCTCGGCGGAACACAAACTTTTTGAAGACGCCCTGCTGCCCCTTTACCAGCAGCCCGCCTACGCCGCTTACGCCGATATTATCAAGCGGGTACGGGAAACCCAGTAATTCCGGAATTTTTCCAAGACAAAAGCGCGGCCCCGTTACCGGTGTAACGGGGCCCTTTTTTTCGTAGCGAAAGGTTTACTACCCCGCCGCCACGGGAGAACAAGATACCCCGCCTCAGGACGAGGTCGCCGGTTTTTTCTTCTTCGCCGCCTTTACCGCGGCCAGTTCCTTCGCCGCCTTTACCAGATCCTCGTCCCTGCCGATTTCCTCGATGGAAGCGGGGAACCGCCAGGTCCAGTTAAAATCGTTGAAAGTGCCGGGCACGTTGACCCGTTCCGAAGCCGGATCTCCGGCGTACCACCTGGGGGAAAGGTGGAGCAGATCCTGGAACTGGAAGACCCGGAAGCGGGACGCCGCGGAGGCTGTCTTCTGCAGCACGGTTTTCGCGGCCCCGGGGTTGTAAATCCTGGGCAGCGAGGGAACGCCGATAAAATCGCAGAAGATCTGCTGATCCGCTTCCCGGTCCCACCATTCCCGTACCGTGGAACTGTCATGCACCGCGGGAGTGCAGACCGAAAGCTCGGGGTATTCCTCGAAAGGAACATAGGGCTGCCCGTCCCGGTTCCATTCCCGGTGCCAGCGGACCACCCGCAGCCCCAGAATTTTGAGCCGGGTAAGCACCCGGGGGACACAGTCGGGTACCGCGCCCAGGTCTTCCGCGCAGGGCAGCATGGAGGAGGAAGCGGCAAGTTCCGAAAGGAGCTTCTTCCCCCCGGTTTCCCACATTTTTTCCGAATCCAGCCGGCGTTTTTCCAGCAGTTCCTCAAGCTTCCCCCGCTCCTCATCCGAAAGGGAGGCGCAGGCGCGGCTTTCCCGGTAGTACCAGACCGGGAAGTAATTGCCCGGCTCGTACTCGACAAAAAGCCGGTTATGCCATGCTCGGTAGAGGAAATTCCGGGTTATGGGGTGAAAGTTCAGGGCGTCAATGTCCTTTTCCCCCCTGATCTTGTCCCGGAAAAGCCAGAGTTCTTCCTCGCCTATCCGTTCCAAGGCCTCGGAAAAGACCCGTTCCGCTTCCGGGACGATGGCGTCCGAGTCCATACCGAAACCGTCCCGTATGCCCCTCAGGGCGTCCCAGACTTCCCCGGTGGAAATGTGGGGCCGGGATACCCAGCGGATCCGTCCCTGGTCGAATCCCAGATCCTCAAGATCCTTCCTGGTCACCGGGATATAGGGGACGAACCTTCCCAGGGCGGAGGTATTGTCATATCTGGAACTGGCCCAGATGCGGAAGAAACCCAGCACGTGGTCGATACGGTAAGCCCCGTAGTACTTTTCCGCCGTTTTAAGGCGGCCGCGCCACCAGGCGTAATCGTCCTCGGACTGGGCCTGCCAGTTGTGGAGGGGGAAGCCCCAGTTCTGCCCCTCGGGGCTGTACATGTCCGGGGGAGCCCCGGCGGAAAGATCCAGATGGAAATATTCCCGGTGGGCCCAGACATCGCAGGAATCCTCGTTCATCAGAATCGGGATGTCCCCTTCCAGCAGGATGCCCTCGTCCGCCACGGCTTTGGCGGCCCCGCTAAACTGCCCGTCCAGGGCTTCCTGCAGCCATGCCCAGAAGACGTGCTCGTCTCTAAGGCTCCCGTCGTTCCAGAGGGTCTCGATATCCCCGGCGGAGACTTCCCGGTGGGTTTCCCAGTCCATCCAGCTTTTTTCCCCGTTAAGCTCCTTAAGGCGGCGGTATACGGCGTATTCCTTTACCCAGGGGTTCCGCCCGATCCAGGCCGCCAGGGGGCCGCCGGGGGCCGCCTTTTTCGCTATATCCGCCTTGTTGGCGGCGTAGAGCTCCCGGAGTATACCCATCTTGGTCTTCAGGATTTGGTAGTAGGGGAAGCGGCTCTCTTTTTCAAAGGCCGATCCGGCTTCGGCGATTTTTCCCCTTACCGCTTCCCCGGCTTTCCCGTATTCCTCCAGATCCTCAATCCGCAGGTACAGCGGGTTGAGGGCGAAAGCGCTAAGGGCAAAGTAGGGGGCGCTGAAGTAGCCGGTGTCATTTACCGGCAGCAGTTGGATAAGCCCCACTTCCATTTTTTTACAAAGCCGGGCAAATTCGGCCAAATCGGGGAATTCGCCGACCCCCAAGCTTCCCCTTCCCCGTAGCGCCCCTACGGGAGTTACCGTCCCGATCAATCGCTTTTTACCGCCAAGGGCGGCCGCGCCGGTGTCTTCGTTAATTTTCTCCTTTCCTTTCTGCGCCATTCCGCGTCCTCCTGGTTCAAATAGAAGTATAGTATTAAATAAACGAAGGGTAAATGAAAAATCCGCCGAATTCTTTTCTTACGCCAGAAAAGCGGTGCCCCGCTGGGCGCCGGAGGCCAGGGCTTCCAGGGCCCGGGGTTTTCCCCCGTGGGCGAGGATCGTGGGAATACCGTAGGCGGCGGCCCGCTGGGCCGCGGAAATTTTGGTGGCAATGCCGCCGGTACCGAAACTGTTGGCGCCGCCGGCGGATATGCTGTTTTTTATCCCCTCCATGTCCCGCACCTCGCTTACCAGTTCGGCGTCGGGGTACTCTTTGGGGTTTCTGGTGTAAAGCCCGTCGATGTCGCTAAAGAGGACCAGAAGATCGGCGCTCCAGAGGATAGCCGACTGGGCGGCCAGGGTGTCGTTGTCCCCGATCTTTATCTCTTCCACGGAAACGGT
>JAITQR010000328.1 GCA_031288815.1 Treponema sp. | reverse complement strand
TCGAACTGATGAACACGGATCACAAGCTCCGGGACATGCTGGTCTACGGCATCGAGGGGAAGCACTTTGAATACGTGTCTCCCTACGTGGTCCACCGCCTGACGGACACCTATACGCACTGGGAGTGGGCCCAGGGGACCTTCTTTACCCTGTCCACCACCGATGATCAGCCCGCCGATACCTGGGAACAGGTGAAAAGGCAGAACGAGGCGGCGATCTCCTCTTCGGTGAACGGCTTCATGATGGATGTATCAAACCTTCAGAATGAGATCGCGAACCTGAACCCCATAATCACACGGTATAACAACCTGTTGTCAGGCGCCATGGATCCCGATACGGCGATCCCGCAGTACAAGGCGGAACTTATGGCCGCCGGTTTTGACAGGGTCCTGGCGGAAGCCCAACGCCAGATCGACGCCCATTTTAAGCAGTAAAAAACAAGGGGGCCGCCAAAAAACGGGCGGCCCCTGGTATTTAACGTGTCACCAAACTGTCACCCTGCGTAGCGCCCTTAAGCAGAACCAGAATCCAGTCCTGAAATTTGTGAACCCTGGGGCTGCGCCATATTCCGCCCTCATCGGGATCGACGGCGCCGAGATCCGTTGTTGAGCCGTCGATAGGATCAAAGCGGAAAGCCCGGTAGCGGTTTTTTTCGACCTTGAGGATATTTGTCTCGCCCCAGAAAAAGCCCCCCAGGTAGGGCATAAAAATAACACGACATTCACCCTCAACACCGGCGGCGAAGGCGCCTTCCAAACTGTTGAACGTAAAGGGTTGTTCTACCCAGTCGGGACGGTAGGCAAAACGCTCCCAGGGCAGCCCTTCAAGCAATTTCTTCCCCAGGCCGACCTGTCCCGAGCCCGGAAGCTGGTACGCCTCTTCCCAGGGGGTGTCCCCCCAGGTGGCGCCGTGAGGGGAAGGGCCGTATTTTTCCTTCATGCTGTTAAGCTGCCAGATGCCGTTGGCCCCGTAGGTATGGCCGCAACAGCCAAGGAGAACGCTGGACCAGAACAGGTACCGTTGCACATCGGGTCCCGACGTACCGCTGATGCCTTCGTAACAGGCTTCCGCCACGATGACCGGCAGGCTCCGGCGATCCAGGGCTTTCTTTACCTGAAGCGCCGAGGGCAACAGGGTGTTGAACGATCCATGGCCGGTCTGGAGCATATCCAGATCCAGGAGGCTTTCGTCGTTTATCTGTTCGTGGCCGTTGTGCGTGGGGTGTATGGTAAGGAGCCTTCCAAAGGGATCCTGCTTTTTTATGAAGGCCGAAATTTCGGTCCAGTCGGCCCGCGATTTTTTCACACGTTCCTCTTCGGAAACTGTGCCTGCGCCCACATCGCCGTAAAAAGCCATATTTGCCTCGCCACCGGCGCACCAGATCACCGGATAGGCCGCCCAGCGGGCGATGAGGTACTCCCAATGGCGCATGATGTTCTCTTTTCCGCAGAAGGGAACGAAGAAGCCCCAGCACCCGACTATGCAGGGGACGATGCCCTGCTCAACAAGCCAGGCGATCTTAAGATCGGCGGCGTCAAAATACGCGGGATTGACGGAGTTGAATTTCCGGTCCCAGGGAAAGCCCGCTTCATTGGCGCCCCGCAGATCAAAGGGTTCCATGTCCGGATAAAGGCCGGCAATGATCTGCGCCACGCTGAAACCTTTGGCCTTTCTATCCGCCGCGATCTGCATAAAGCCGCCGGGCCAGGAAAGCCGCGAGGTGAGCCCCATCCACCAGGTATCGGCAAGCCAGAAGAAGGGTTTCCCGTCATCCGCGTGTTCCAGGTAAAAACGGCCCTGCGCCCGCCTTGGCGCCCCGTGCTTGTAGAGGGGATTATCCCCCGCGTAGGGCTTCACCTCAATGGAACCCCTTATGCCGTGGAGGACGGCGTTTTCACTATCACTACATTCGGTAACAAAGGTATGCAAGCCCGTAAGTGGCGAGGCGTAACGGATCCGCCAGAGCCCGCCGCCGCCCCAGAAAAAAGGCACCGTTCTGGTTACGCCCCGGGGATCGGTAACCCTGGCGTAAAGTTTTACGTCGTTGAACGGGTCCTGGTAGGCTTTTGCCGATGTAAGACTCCACTCGGCTACGTTGTTTTGTAAAACCGTTATCATGGCGATTCCTCCATAAAAACCTCCATCAAATCGCCCTGGTCATCGCCCGGCGCGGCGGCGGGAGACGGCCAGGGTCAGTTCCACCTCCGCAAGGCTCAGACCCAGCCGGGTGGCGATAATTTCCGCCGCGAATCCCTGGCGGGAAAGTTCCAGCACCCGCTGGGTAGGCCCTTCGGGAGCCGGCGTATCTGCGGCCGGAGCAGCCGGGGCAGCCGGAGCGGCTGGGGGAGCTGGGGGGGGGTCCTGGGCCGGCGGCTGAAGCGTGGGGCCTGTGGACCTGCCCAGGGCGGTGTAGAGTTCCGTGGTGGAGCGCCGCTTTTCCATGTCCCGGGACATCAGGGCGATTCGGCGCTCCGCCTCCTCCAGGATCTTCCGCAGCGCGGTGATGCGTTCCTCCACAAGCTGGGTGTCCCGGTCGGTGGCGTGGTCGATCTCCGCGATAAGGCGGTTCACCTCATCACGGTAGGCGGCCAGGAGGCTTTCCCGGCTGGTCCGCCGTCTGATATACAGGTGGACGTAGATAAAGAAAACGGCGCAGAGTACCAGGGTGAAAAGTGAAAAAATAAGCTGCGGTGTCATGGTTCCCTCCGGTTAACCGGTAACACCTAACCGGTAAAATCCACGTAGTTGCCCAGGGCGGGGTCCCGGAACACGGAAGCGCCCTCCCCTTCCCCGGCCTGGTGCCCGGCTTCCCCTTCCCCGGCCTGAGCCCCGCTTTGGTGCCGGTGGGCGTTCCGGTCGTTGATCTCCTCCGTCCCCCGGCCCGTATCCTGGGCCTCGTTGACGGAACGGATGTTCTCGTCGGTGCGGCGCTGGGTTTCCACGGACTGCAGGGTCTGCTGGATCAGGGTCCCCTCCTTTTGGAAGGCCTGGGTCTTGCCGACCTT
>JAITQR010000299.1 GCA_031288815.1 Treponema sp. | reverse complement strand
GCCCCGGGACGCGGAAAGGGCCTGTTCCAGCCGATCGGTAACGTTTTTTTCTACATCCCCAGGTCCGGCGCCGGGGAAGCGGGTGTAGACCGAAAGCACCGGCCGCTCGGTGGAAGGGTACAGATCCACCGCAAGATTGGGAACCAGTGTGGCGGCTATACCCAAAGCCAAAGCATAGAGTACCACAATGGTAACCGGACGCTTAACCGAATATCCAGCTATGTTCATCTGCCCACCTTCTTTCCCTAATCCACAATCCGGACCAGATCCCCGTCAGAGAGGAAGTTCTGCCCTGCCGAAACAACCTGTTACCCTATCTCCAAGCCACTCAGTACTTCTACCGATACCTCGTTCTCGATACCCAGGCTGATAACCCGCCGCCGGGCGGTATTTTGTTCGTCGAACACAAAAACAATCCAAGAGCCGTAGGTGTTGATCACCGAAGTCCGGGGAATCACCGGCACATCCCGCCGGGTATTGGTCACCAGGCTCACCGTGGCGAACATCCCCGCCCGTATCCGGGTATCCCGCTGGTTAAACTGGAGGCGTATCCTCAAAGTCCGGCTTGCCGGGTCCAACACCGGGCTTACCTCGCTTACCGTGGCAGGGAAGACTTCCCCCGGCAGGGCCTCCAGGGAAACCAGCGCCTCCAGCCCTTTCCGGGCGGCACTGGAAAACCGCTCAGGTACAAAGGTTTCCACCACAAGGTTGGAAAGATCCCCCACTACATATACCGTACTCTGGGTGGAAACAGTATCCCCCGTATTGAGGGGGGCCGACAAGACGGTACCGCCTATGGTGGAAACCACCGGGCTAAGGGAATACACTTCACCGGGCCGGGAAGGGTCTACCATGGCCACCGTCTGTCCCCGGGATACCGTATCCCCTACCCGGAGGTGAAGCGCCGAAAGTTTCCCCGCCATGGCGGGATAGAGGGGAACCTGAATTGCCGCGAGAACATCCCCGTTGATCATCACGCTGTTTTCGATGGTTCCCAGCTCCACCGGCGTTACCCGCACGGTTGCGACGCTGCGCGCCCCTCCCTGAGCCGGAGCCTGGCCGCCTGCGCCTCCGGCGTTTTGCCCAGCCCCCTGCACGGGCCCGCCCCGGCTATCCGCGGCGGCCGGCGGGCTTGGAGCGGTCTGTATCCAGATGGTCCGGCCGATAAGCCCCAAAAGCGCCAGGATGAGGATAACAATGACCACGCTGACCGCCCGGGATGATTTCTTTTTTATCACCCTTCACTCCTTGTAAACTGTTTCCAGTCCCTGTTCAGGGCTTTGGCAAGATCCAGGGTGGTAATCTGGTAATCCCGCTCCCGCTCCAAAAGCTGCAGCCTGGCCGAGGCAAGATCGTTACGGATACTTTCCAGATCGATAAAATCCACCGCGCCGTTCCGGAAACCTTGGTCGGTAAGTTCATAAGTCCTCTCCGCAACGCTCACCCGCAGGCGGGCAATTTCCAGGCTGTTCCAGGAGTTGCGGAGGCTCGCCGTGTAGGAACGGATCTGGGCCGAGGCGGTATCTTCGATGTTCTGCAGCTCCAGCCGGGCCTTCTCCACATTCGCCTCCGCGCCGCGGATCTGCTGGGCGCTTCTGGTTCCCGGTATCCAGGGGGCGATAGGAATGCTAATCGAAGCGCTGCCGGTAACAGAATCGGTAAAATCGGCGCTGAAACCCCCGCTTCCCGAGCCGCCGCGCCACTGGGCCTGGAGGCTGAGGGACGGCGCTTTGGCGGAAAGGATACTCTGTTTTTCAGTATATTCCAACCGCTCAATCTCCTGCCGCTGCTTGACAATATCCGGCCGCCGGGGAAGGTACTCCCGTATCAGTTCCTCGGGATCTTCATCGATCCGGACAATGGCAAAGCTCCCCTCCAGTACGACAGGGGCGCCCTGGGGTATCCCCAGGGAGGTGAGAAACTGGTTCAGCTGGTTATCATAGGTGGTTTGGGCGGTACTGAGGTTGTACTTGGCCGTTTCCACCGAAAGCTGGCTTTGCAGGAGGGTCCGTTCCGGGATAATCCCGCTCCGGAAGGCTGTCTGGTTCTTTTCAAGCTGCTGTTCCGCAAGCTTGCGGGTTTCTTCCAACTGGGTAATATTTTCCCGGCCGGCGATAAGGGTAAAAAAACTCTTCGCCGTTTCTATCTCAAGCTGGCGGCTGGCATCCTCGTAATTTAAGAGCTGGGTTTGATAGGCAAGCTTGAGAAGCTTCATCGCGTAGGGAATACCCGCGTTAAAGTTAAAGGCAAGACCGAAAGAAGCGGAATAGCTGAAATTAGGATCCTCGAATTTCATCCCGTTCTGGGAGACATTGTTGGCCTGGTAATTCAGGCCCAGCGTCCCGTTTAGGCTGGTGGGAAAAATTTCGGCCCAGAGGCGTTTTGCGGAGTAATCGGCGGTGGAAAGATCGATACGGCTTTTTTTGAGGTTCAGGCTGTTGTCCAGGGCCCGGGAAACCGCCTCTTCCAGGGTAAGGATGAGGACGCCGCTCTCCGGCGCACCGGACGGGGCGGCCCGCAGGAGGGGGGAAGAAAACCCAAGGACAAGGAGAGCAAAGAAAATCCGCATAAAGATACGCCTCATGGAATTCCCCCGAAACACCTGAGTCTACCGAAAAAGCCATTGGGTATTTTATTCGGTAAGTACAAAACTAAAACAGGAACCGCCAAACCGGCAACCCCTTATATTCTGAGCCTGTCCCAAAACTAATTGACTATGCGCTAAAGCGCATGGTTTTGGGACAGGCTCTTGCAGTTTTTCAGGCTTTTAGCCTGCGAACCTTTGGTTCGGCAAAACTGCGGAATTTAAGGTTACTTTCCCAAAAACTGAAGTTTTGGGAAAGCCTCTTCTATATCAGCCAGGAGCCTGTTGCGAAGGTATATTAAGCGCGAAACGCAACAAGCCGCTAGTGTCTGTCTACAAAGTCGGTTACTTTGTAGACAGACCTTGCATTTTCTCGCCTAAAGGCTGCGAAAATGCCTTTTTTAAGGTAGTCTGTCCATAATGTGTCTACATTATGGACAGACTCTGGTTAAAAAACAAACCGGCTGCCGCCCCGGTTACAGGAACGAAATCCCGTGTTTTTTAACGGCCCGCCGCAGGGGCGGCCTTATCCGAAAGTTCCGGGAGGTACTTCCAGTACCGTTCCGGTATAAACTGCCGCTGGAGGCCGGGATTCTTCCGCGCCTCGTTGTTGACTGCCTTGTGGTACCGGAGCCAGAGGCTTTCCCAGGGATCACGGGCCTGGCCGCCCGGGACAAGCCGGGGGAAAAGGGCCGCCGCCGCCAGGAGCCGGGCCTCCCCGCCCGCCTCCCGTACCAGGGCGATTCCCCGCTTTTCGTCGATAAGGGCCCAGGGATCCCCGCCGAAGCGAAGGGTAAAATGCCCGGCCAGGGCGGGAATGACAAAACCGTCGGGGGCGCAGCGGGCCACGTAACCCCAGCGGGGATCCGGGTTAAAGCGGAGAAGCCCCATAAGCCGGTCGGTTTCGTGAACGGCTTTGTAGGCCGCCTCCGCCACGGCCCGGACATCCCCATCCCCCCGGTTCCCGGCGGCCCTTGACGCTCCGGCCCGGGCCGCCTCCCGCCCGGTCCAGGAACCGGAGACCCCGGCGGCCTGTTCCGCGGCGGTAAGCACCTTGCAGCCGAAACGGAGGATCTCCCCGTCAACGGGAAGTTCGCTCATCCAGGCATGGACAAAGGCGCCGAAGGCATCAGCCGACACGGCAAAGAGATCCTCCGCCGCGCCGCCCAGGCCGGCCGGATCAGGCGGAAATTTGGGGACTCGGCAGTTTCCCGGAGGGGCTGCCCGGACAGCCTCCGGAACGGCCTCGTCAAAGAGCCCGCCCTGTACCGCCCCCTCCGGGCCCGCCTGCCCCGGCGAAAGATCCGCCCATGCCGGCGCGAGCCGTCTGACCCGCCGGGGCAACTCCCCGGCGTTTGCCAAAGGCCTAACCCGGTCCAGCAGGCTGAAGAGCCCCTCCAGGGAACCATCGTAGGATAACTCAACAGGTATCATTTTTATAGTATACTGGGTTATAGGATAAAGGGCAAGACCCCGCGGCGGGCCGGTAAAGTCCGGGGATTCGGTTGCCATGGCCGGGGTGAAAGTAAATATTTTACTTGAACTTGTTCCAAAACCGGTTGGTTTTGGACAAGCTCTTGGAAAAACCGGTTGAAAGTCCGGTAAATTCAAGGTAGTACCTTGATTGAGCTATACAGCCGGGTAAGAGAGAAAC
>JAITQR010000297.1 GCA_031288815.1 Treponema sp. | reverse complement strand
TCCCCCCAGGCGGCCAGGGGATTGATTTTCATGAGGCCGAATTTTTCGTCATACTCAAGAACCGGCGTAGCCGCCCTGGTGGGCGACTGGGCGGCCCTGAGCCCGGTGATCCAGGCGCTTTTGCCCCTGAGGATCTTCTCCAGCGGGTTTAGCTTGCGTACCTGGCAGCACAGGCGGCGGTTTTCCAGGCTCGCCCGCATCCCCCATTCGCCCAGTTTCTCCTCCAGGGCCGCAAGTTCTCCGGGATCGGGCCGGCAGGCCCTGATGGGGATACCGAAAAAAGCCTCCAGCTCCCGGTGGTACAGGGAGGTTTCGGGAAAAAGCTTGAGCGTATCCAAGGTGAACACCTCCAGATCCCGGGCCCCGGCCCGCAAAACAAGGTGCAGGGCGGCGGCATCCTCCGCCTGGTAGCTAAAGGCCAGGGACAGGGGCCCCCGCAGGTTTTGTACTATCCGGGCAGTTTCCCCGGCCGATTTCCGAATGGTTTCAGATAACATTTATATATCCTATAAAATATAGGTACTTTATACGATATTGAGGTAAAAGTGTCAACAGGATTTGCCGGAACCGGAAAGTTCCGCCTGCTTTTCCCTGAGGCGCTTCAGTTCCCGGCTCATCACCAGGGCCGACAGCACTATTGAACACCCGTCCGCCGAGGGCATGGCGGCGTAGACCCCCATGATGCCGAAGAAACGGGGAAGCAGTAACAGGAGGGGAATGTAGAAGAGGATCTGCCGGGAAAGGGAGAGCAGGGTTCCCTGGATGGGTTTTCCGGTGGACTGGAAGAAGTTTGACGTGATGATCTGGAAGGCCAGGGCCGGCAGGAAGATAGTGCAGATCCGCAGGGCCCTTCTCCCCATGTCCATAAGCTCCCCCTCCTCATTCCGGAAAATACGGATAAAGACGCCGGGGAAAAGCTGGAGCAGGATAAAGCCCGCCGCCACAAAAACGGTTCCCGCCAGTACCGCCAGTTTATAAGTCTGCCGTACCCGGTCGTATTTTCCCGCCCCGTAGTTGTAACCGATGATGGGCTGTGCGCCTTGATTGAGGCCCTGGAGGGGCATGAAGATGATCACCAGGATGCTGTACACGATCCCCATGGCGGAAACGGCAATATCCCCGCCGTAGATAAAGAGGGACCGGTTAAGGAGGATGTTTACCAGCCCGATGGCAAGCTGCATGGCGAAGGGGGCGAAACCGATGGCCATGATCTTGAAACAGAGCGACGCCTCCAGCCGCATGTCCCGCAGGCGGAAACGCAGCTTGGTCATGGGGGAGTTAAAGTAGTACATCACCCAGCAGAAGGAGATGAACTGGGAGATGATGGTCGCCCAGGCCGCCCCGGCGATACCCCAGCCGAATCCGAAGATAAAGATGGGGTCCAGGATGATGTTGATCACCGCGCCCAGGATCTGGGTGAACATCGAAGTCCGGGGGTGGCCGTCGGAACGGATAAAGTGGTTTATCCCCGGCCCCATGGCGCTGAACACCCCGCCGTAGAGGATGATCCGGAGGTAGGTTTTCGCGTAGGGGAAGACCGCCTCGCTGGCGCCCAGAAACCTGATAAGAATCGTGTCCATAAAGAGAAGGAGGCTTACGATGACCGCCAGGGGGATAAGGAAGAGCAGGGTAAAGGCGTGCCCCATGATCTTTTCCACATCGTCCCGGCGGCCTTCCCCCAGGCGTGGAAAAGAGGGAATTGGCGCCTATGCCGATGAGCATGCTGGAGGCCATCATGAACATCATCAGCGGCATGGCGATGGTGATCCCCGCGATCCCCAGCGGGTCCACCCCCTGGCCCACGTAGATCCGGTCCACGATGTTGTAGATTGCGTTTACCAACATTCCCACAATGGCGGGAATTGAAAAATCAAGAAGGAGCTTGCCTATCCGCGCTGTTCCTATCCGGTCGGTAGGGTCCCCGGGGGCCTTACCGGGCTGTTTAATCCCGCTGCTTTCCATGGTGTATGGATACCAGAGTAAAGCGCAAAAGTAAAGGCCGCGCCTTGACAATGCCGGGGCTTCGGTGGATACCTATAATACCCTTAGAAGAAAGCTCCAGGAGGACATCCATCCGCTTCGGTTTCCGTGCCACCCGCTACGCCTGCTACTGCGGTTATGTGGTTCAGGCCATTGTCAATAACCTGGCCCCCCTTCTCTTTATCATCTTTTCGGAGGACTACGGGATCTCCTACGGGGGGCTGGGTTCCCTGGTGATGATCAACTTTATGGTTCAGCTTGGCGTGGACGCTCTCTGCATCAAACTGGCAAGCCCCATCGGTTACCGCCCCCTCCTGGTAGCGGCCCAGGCTTTCAGCGCCGCCGGCCTTATCCTTTTGGGGATCCTGCCCCTCTTTGTAAAACCGGTTTACGCCGCCCTGGTGATAGCCGTAACGGTCTACGCCTTCGGCGGGGGGCTCCTGGAGGTGCTGGTGAGTCCCGTGGTGGACAGCATCCCCGGGGAAACGGGCAGAAAACCTGCCGCCATGAGCCTTCTCCATTCGTTTTACTGCTGGGGGCAGATGACGGTGATCCTCCTCTCCACCTTCCTCCTCTCCCTCTTCGGCCGGGGTACCTGGCATGTTCTTCCCCTCCTCTGGGCCCTGGTTCCCCTGGGGAACATGTTCCTTTTTACCCGGGTTCCCCTGATGCCGATGCTGCCGGAAGCGGAAACCCTGCGGCTGCGGGATCTTGCCAAATCGCCGGTTTTTCTTGTCTGCCTTGTCATGATGCTCTGCGCCGGGGCCAGCGAGCAGGCCGTAGCCCAGTGGGCCTCCCTCTTCGCGGAAAGAGCCCTGGGAGTGCCGAAGGTTCTGGGCGATGTCCTGGGTCCCGCCATGTTCGCCCTCCTTATGGGGACGGGGCGGACCATATACGGGATACGGGGTTCCCGGCTGCCCCTTTTCCCCTCCATGCTTTTCTGCGGCCTTCTCTGCGTTCTCTGCTATTTGGGGATAACCCTCTTTCCCCACCCCCTGGTACAGCTTGGGGCCTGCGGAATGACAGGTTTCGCGGTGAGCATCATGTGGCCCGCCACATTCTCCCTTTCCAGCAGCCGCTTCCCCCTGGGCGGGGCCGCCCTTTTCGCCCTCCTGGCCCTCATGGGGGACCTGGGCTGTTCCCTGGGGCCCTGGACAGCCGGCGCCCTTACGGATCTGGCGGCTTCGGAAAAAGGCGTGTTTGGAAAACCCGGCAGCCTCCTGGGATCGCCCCTTCAAACAGGGATACTGGTCTGCATCGTCTTCCCGCTGGTTTTTGTGATCGCCGTTTTAGCCTTCAGAAAACACGAAAACTGATGCTTTCGTTGGGTTTCAAGCTGAAGCGCCGCCTTTCGGCGCCGGCGGAGAATTCCCCTTCCAGCTTGACGCCGGCCATGTTGGCGGCGCTCTTTACCCTGCCTTCCCAATCGCTCACCACCCGCAGGCCCGCCGGGGCCCTGAAAATTTCCCTGCCGTTAAGAAGGCCGGTAACGCCGTTCTTCCCGGTTTCCACGCCGTACTCGTCGCCGTCCCATTTCTGGGTGTAGGAAAGCTCCTGATCTTTCCTGCCCAAAGCGCCCCACCAGA
>JAITQR010000253.1 GCA_031288815.1 Treponema sp. | reverse complement strand
AGCAACCACAACCTGATCCAGAAATACACCGATGAAAAGGTCACGGTTCCCGACGTGGTGGTACAGCACGAGGTTTTCGGCCAGCCCAGGGGTTTTGCCTTTGAAAGCATCCGATCCTTCGTGGACTGCCTCATCAGCGGCGAGGAGTTCCATGTCTCGGTGGAAGACGCGGCCAATACCAGCCTGGCCCTTCTGGCTATCATGGAATCGGCGCGGAGCCGGATGCCGGTGGAGGTACGCTACTGAGGCCCCATCCGAAACTTTCCGGGGGTTCAAAAAACCGTTTTTTTCCGCTACCATTCATTTGAAAACGCTTATGTACAGTGTGACAATCGCCTATATCCTTTGGTTTCTCTCCGGCTTTGGGGCGCTGGGTTTTCATCGTTTCTATTTGGGGAAGATCCCCACCGGCCTCTTGTGGATGTTTACCGGGGGGCTGGGGATGGTCGGCTCAATATACGATTTTTTAACCCTTCCCGGCCAGGTATGGAAGGCGAACCTCCGTGACGCCATCTACGGCAGCCGGTTCCGAAGCGGCCGGGGACGCCGCTATTCTGGCGGGGTGGGTTCGGACAGGCAGGATCCGGCGGCGGAAAACTGGCGTTACGTGGACGACGGCCGGGCCCGGGTGGTTCACGAAAAGGAAAGCGTTGAACGGGCTATTTTGAGGCTTGCCAAGGAAAATAAGGGCATCCTGACGGTCAGCGAACTGGCCCTGAAGGCCAATGTTCCCCTGGAAAAGGCGAAGAAGGCCCTGGATACGCTGGTAAACAAGGGCTTCGCGGAGCTGCGGGTCCGGCGCTCGGGTACGCTGGTCTATACCGTGAGGGAATTTATGGACCAGGATAAGCCCCTGGAAGATTTCTAGTGCCGGTGGTATGGTGAATGAATGGGCCGGAACGGCCCGCAGCTTAATAACGAGGAGCAAGTAATGCCCGAACCCGCGAAACGTGACCCCAAAGCGCCCAAGTTTCTGGAAATAACGGTGAAAGACAGCGACGGCAAGGTCTGGTCCACGATCTATGCCCAGGCAAAAGAATTCTCCACCGGATCGATAGGCTACTACGCCTCGGATAAGACCACCAACCCGGAAAGCGGGGAACGCTACCAGTGCTGCCTGAGTTTTACCCTGATCGGCTCCAAACCGGGAAAATAAGACCGCCGCGACAAACTCCTAGTTTGTCCGCAGCAGGGCGGCGTATTCCCGCTCGTAACGTTTTAGCTGGGGATTATCCGGGGCCAGGGCCAGGGCCTGCCTGAGATAGTATACCGCCCGGCGTTCATCCCGGTGGCGGTGGTAATATTCGAACATAGCCATAAGGGCGGAAAGATTCCGGGGATCTTCAAAAAGGCTTGAGCGGAGATCGCTCAGAACCTGTTCCTCGTCGCTCCGGATCCGGCTGCGAAGATAATAGTAACGGCTTTTCAGTGTTCCCCCGCTTAGCGCCGCCAGACGGCTTTCGATCATCCTGGCCGCCTCGCCCTGCCGTCCGGTGTCGATGAGGGCGGAAATAAAGGCCGCCGCCGCCTCTTCGTTGCCGCTGTCCTTGTCGTAGAGTTCCCTGGCGTAGGAGAGGGCCGCCGCGCTGTTCCCCAGGCCGTGTTCCACCGTGTAAGCGTCCAGGAGATCCTGGGAATCGCGCCGTCCCGCCAGAAGCCGGGTAAGATAATCCTTCGCCTCCTTCCACTCTTCCCGGCGGATGGCGTCGCGGGCCGCCAGGCTCAGCGCCGCCGGGGATGGGTTCGCCGCGGCCGTCAACCGGCGGAGCAGTTCCCTGCCTTCCCTTTGATCCTCGGCCCTGGAAGATTCCATGAGGAGCCGGGCCGCGTATACCGAAGCCTCTTCCACGATATTGCCGCCCGAAACGGAATCCGCTTGAGCGGCGGAAGGGTCCCTTGGGGAAGCGGGGTTCCGTATGATGGCCCTGAGGTAGTTGAGCGCCGCGTCCCGGTTACGGAAGCCTTCCGCCTGAACCCTGGCCCGGAGGTAGAGGTAGAGGGGGTTCTGGGCGTTAATGGAGGCGTAGAGATCCAGAGGCGTCTGGGCTTGGGGGAAATGACCCAGTTCTACCAGGACACGGGCCCGCATCAGGATGAATTCCCCGTTTCCCCGGTCGTTCTGGAGGATCTCGGCGATGGCGGAATCCGCCCGGGACCAGTCGCCGGCTTCGTAATAGGCCCGGGCGAGGAAGCGCTTTACCGCGAGGTTATCGGGATAGCGGGTAACCAGATCCTGCAGATCCCTGACGGTCTTCTGTTTGTCGCCGCCCATACCCCGGATACGGATAAGGGCCAGGATGGCGGGGTAACACTCCTCCGATATCCGGTAGGCCCGCTCATAGGCCGCTACGGCGGCGGCGGAATCTCCCCGCCCCTCGGAGAGAAGTCCCAAAAAATAAGGGGCCAGTACCGAATCGGGGTTTAACCGTTCCGCCTTCTCCAGGATCGCCGCGGCGTTTGCGGGAGGATCGGAGGAACCGGAAAACAGGGCCAGAAAGGGCAGCGTATGTTCAAGGTAATCGGCCGATGCCGCCGGGGGGAGGAGGTAGTTCCCCGCTTCGGCCTCCCGGATGATGCGGGTATAAGCGTGGGTTCTGGGCGGATCGATCGGGGGGAGCTGGGCGCGGATATCGGGGTAAAGCCGCTGGGCGATTAAGGCGGCCGCGGCGTTCATGATCCTGCCGAATTCCCCGCCCCCAAGGTTCCTGCCCCGGATTGTCTCCAGGGCGGAGAAAAGGGAAGAAGGGGTTCCCCTTTCGATAAGGCCGCGGATTTCATCGGCCAGACCGCCCCCGGAAGGCCGGGCGGGGCCTCCGGGGGCGGATCCAAAAGCCGGTTCCTCTGTCTGGACGGAGTTTTCTTTTACATCAGGAGACGAACCGCAGGAGAAAAGGAAAAGGACACAGAACACCCCTACCCACAAATTCCCCACGGACCAGTCACTTTTTCATCTCCCCGGCGTTGAATTTCGTGCCAAGGGAGACCAAAACCAAAATAAGCCCGGCCAAAACGACCAGGAGAGGCCACCAGTTCAGCATGAATTGCCGAAAAGAAAAAGATACCAGGTCCAGGGAAAATACCAGGAGAGCGGATCCCAAGGCTACGAAAACTATCGAGGGAACTACATAGGCGGGATGTATGCCGCCGAAACGGCGCCAGCCCGCGGGAAAGAGGGCGAGGCCGGAAAAAACGGAAAGCAGCGGCCATGCCTGGGAAAGGGAAACCGGCAGGATCTTGAGGGAAAAGAGAAAGAGAAAAAGACCTACCAGAAAAAAAAATGTGGCCAGGAAAAGGTAGACCGACCGCTTGTTCAAGCTTATTGCCAGAAAGGCGAAAAGGGAACCAAGGATCACGAAGAGAAAAGAGACCAGCACGGAAACATGGGACGCGCCGGTAAGACTTCCCAAGAGAAAGGCGCTTCCAAAAAACATAAGGAGCAATCCGATAATGAAAACCAGACGAGCCACTGCCTTGCGATAAAGGGGATGCATAATTACTAGTATAAACATCTATCCCCTTCCATGCCAAGAGAAATTAATGTTAGGATTAAAGCGATAGAAGTATGAGCAATTCGCGGTTTTTTTTGACTATTTTTGCGGGGGGGGTGTTTTTACTCTTCGTTTCCGGCTGCGCCTTTGTCCCTTCCGGATCGGGATGGCAAAGGAAGGGGGCGGCAAAAATAGATCCCTACTACCTGGCGGGGAGCAGGGAAAACCGGGAAAGCATGGAAGAGCTTTTTACCCTGCTTTTGGATGGGACCGAGGGGGGGGAGAACCAGTTCGCCCTGATCCGGGAGATAGCCAATACCTACGCGAGACTGGGGGAATACCAGCGGCTCATCTATTTTCTGGGCCGGTGGACCAACGAATTTCCGGAGGATCCCTACAACGCCTATTACCTTTTGATGATCGCCTACGCCTATCTCCAGCAGGACGCCGCCCCCGTGGCGGCCCGCTATTTCGACATCATCGTGAAAAATTACCCGGATCTTACCGTCCTGGGCCAGTCCATCCACCTGGCCTGCCTTAACCAGCTTATCGATCTGGTGGACAGGCCCGAACAGCGGGTATGGTACTACCAGGAACTGATCTCCCGGTTTTCCGATCAGATAGATCCGGGCCCGGCTTACTTTATGCTGGCCCAGGCCTGCGAGAAGATCGGGGACTGGAGCGCCTCCATTAAAGCCTACACCCAGTACCTGCCCTACCAGGGGAGCCTTGTTCCCGGTTTCCCCCGGGCGGATAACTACGCCAAGGAAATGGTGGCCTTTAACAACTCCCCCAAGGACTGGACTTTTGAAAACCTCAATGTGCTGGTAAACGCCATCAGGGCCGCCCTGGACTCCGGCTCAAGCGCCCGGCTCTGGTCCTACCGGGCCAAGGTAAACTTTTTCGCCCGTTCCTGGGAGCAGGAGGAAACCGACGATTCGGGGATGGCCGAGTTCAACCTTTCCGACTTTATGCGGGGGAACCGGATACGCTACGCGGAAAACCTGGACCCGGGCTCAAACGCCAACGAGGCGTATCTGCGTACCTGGGGCTGGTCCCTCCATATCTCCACCTGGTACCTCTATTTCAGAAAGGTGAACTTTCCCTCAAATCCGGAGATCCACGGGCGCTGGGAATGGGCGGGAGTGTATTATGGCGAAAAATTCTAGGAGCCTGTGGCGCTTGTGGATTTTTGTGTCACTTTGTGCCACAAAAATCCCGATTTACGGGCTCCTTTATGCAGTTTGCAAGGTAAAAATCGCCTTTCAGGCGATTTTTTGGGGTTTTATGCGCAAAGCGCGACAAACTGCTAGGAGCCTGTGGCGCTTGTTGCCTTCCGCCGGCGGGCTTCGGGGCTTTGCCGCGGCCCTCTTCGCCGCCGTCCTGATCCCCGCTTTCGCCGAGATCCCGGTGGACAGGGAAATCCCGGCGGTAAGGGCGGCGGATAGTGAAGTCCCGGACGCCTTTCCGGGCCCGGCGGCGGCGTGGGAAATTCCCCCGCCCACCCTGCCGGAATTTCCGCTCCGGGAAGCTTCGTTCCGGGACAATCCCTTGCCGGAGGCCCTTCCCCGGGAGGCGGCCCTGCCGGGCCCCGCGACGGAGGCCGATCCGGGCCGTCCCCTGCGGCGGCTGGTTTTCCCCAAGCCGGAACGGTTTACGGATCCCGCCGCCCCTTCGGGAGAAGAGACGGAAGGCCGGAGCCTTTCCATTCCCGGCCTGGAAGCACCCCTGACCCGGTATTACATCGAACAGTACACCAGCCCCGGGGGGATAGCCTGGCTCAACGCGGTGATGCGCCGGGGGGCTCCCTACCTGGGTTTTATCCGCCGGGAAATTGAGGAGCGGAACCTGCCGCCGGAATTTCTCTACCTGCCGGTTATCGAGTCGGGCTACCTCGCCACGGCCCTGAGCAAATCCGGCGCGGCGGGTCTCTGGCAGTTTATGAAGAACAGCATAGGCCCCTTCGACATGACGGTGGACGACTGGGTGGACGAGCGGATGGATTTCTGGAAATCCACCCAGGGGGCGCTGCGGAAGCTGGAGGAAAATTACCGCTATTTTGAGGACTGGCCCATGGCCCTGGCGGCATACAACACCGGGCTGGGGGGGATAAACCGGGTGGTAAGGGATACGGGGATAAAAGACTACTGGGTTCTTTCGGAGCGGAAGGCCTTAAAAACCGAGACGATCCACTACGTGCCCAAGCTCCTGGCGGTGGCCTGGATCATGGCCCATCCCCGGCGCTTCGGCGTGGAATCCTGGCAGGACAGCCCCGAATGGACCAGGGTACCCGCCGGCGGGGCCGTGGATCTGGCCCTCCTGGCCGCGGAAACCGGCATGGATCCGGCCCTTCTCAGGGCTGGGAACCAGGAACTGATATACCACATTACCCCGCCGGACAAGGCCCATCAGCTCAAGGTTCCCCTTGCCCAGCTTCCCCTGGTGACGGAGGCGCTGAACCGGAAAGGGCCGGAACTGATCAAAAACTACTTTCACACGATTCGTTACGGGGATACCCTTTCGGCCCTGGCCCTCCATTACGGGATCTCGGTAGAGCTTATTGAAAACGCCAACCCGGGGATCAAAAGCAAGTATCTCCAGATTGGCAGCCGGCTCCGTATTCCGGCCCTCAAGGAGGTAAGCCCCTACCGGAGGGAACGGACGGCTTCCGGCGCCGCGGATTTCCAGGGGAACCACCAGGTAAAGAAGGGCGAGACCCTCTGGGCTATTTCCCTGATCTACGAAGTGGATCCGGAGACCCTGGCCCAGGCCAACGGCATGGAATTGAACGACACTTTGCGCGAGGGAAGAACCCTGAAAGTGCCGATAAAATAGGGGGATGCGAAACCTTTTTTTCAGCTTCCAGATCCTTTTTCTCACCGCGGCCTGGGCGGAACCGAACCTAAGCGTTACCGGGCTGGTAAACTGGGAAAAGATGGAGATGGAAGCCCGGATTTCCCTGGATCTGGCCTCCGCTGGCGTCAGGCTGCCCACCGGACGGAGCCAGGGGGAGGAGCTTATCCGGACGGGATATTCGGGACTCATCCAGCCCCGGATCCTCTCCATCCCGGTGGATTCTTCCCACACCGTCGCCGACTATGTCCGGGACGGGGATTTTTCCCTTTTCCAGGTGGAGGCCTTCGCCTGGAAAGCCCAGCTCCGGCCGCCGGCCCACTCCGCCGATCTGTCCAGCCTCAACGCGGCCTACCGCCTGAACCTTGAAGACCTGGCCGCGGAATTCATCGGCCACACCCGTCCCGCCGCACCGCCCCGGATCATCGCCCCCCCGCCGGCGGCGGACTATACGGGGATCCTCCTCATCGCCGGGGAGGAACTGCCCCTCCACGGAACCAGCCGCTCCGCCCGCCTCCTGCCCTGCCTCTTTCCGAAGATCTGGGATACGGAGATGAATCTGGTTTACGAGAAGAACATGCTGGAAGTTTCCGCCGGAAAAGCCCTGGTACTGCGCTACGCCAGGAGGGAAAAGATCTTTCTTCCCAACCCCTCGGGACTTTCGCCGGAGCTGGCCGAAGTCGTGGGGGAACGGCCCCTGCGGATCTTCGCCAGGGGGGTCTTCGGCGTCCGGCCCACCGATCCGATCATCGACCGGGACGACGCCCTCCTCATCCTCTCTTCGGAGAACAACCGCCGGCTCCTCCGGGAAGGCCGGGTCATGATTGTACTGGACCACCGGGCCCTGGAAGATCCCTTCGGGAACGACTGAACCGAGGCCGGCGCATATAAATTATGTTGAGGACGTATCCGCTATTGATACTGCTATCAAAAGTTCTCAGAATGTTTTCGCCGTCTTGGGAGTTTTGTCAGCTTAGGCTTGTGTGTCCTGAGTAGTTACAATTTTTTTACGCCTCCCATTTTACGCCCTCGCCTTTCGTATCCTATAGAGGGCAAGCCGTTGGCTTGACGCAATTCTTTTCGGGACAAAATCAGCTTGAATGGATACCGAACCGGTTTTAGCGAAACAGTTGGCGGAGCGGGTTCAGCTTGCCAAAACGGACAAACACGCCCTGAATACCCTGCTCCACGACTATATGCCCTTTATCAGGAAATGCGTGTCCGGCGTTTTTTTCAAAAGCCAGTCAAAGGCGGATAACCTTACCGACGCCATGCTTGCCTTTGCCCACGGCGTACAAACCTATAATCCCGAACAGGGCGCGTTTATTCAATACGCCGCGGTGATCATCCGCAACCGTCTCATCGACAACGCCAGGAAAGAGATCGCCCTACAGAAACATCTGCTTTCACTATCCGCCAAAATAGACAAAAAAGATATAATAGGGGAAGCGGACCTATCAC
>JAITQR010000189.1 GCA_031288815.1 Treponema sp. | reverse complement strand
TTATCGACACCCCCCTTTCCCCCTGGAGCGCCCGGATCTTCGCGGCAAGTTCCGTCCCGGCGGAGACAGATCCGGGAACCGGCGCGGTAAGCGCCCTTACCCGGCCTTCCCCCAAAACGCTGAAACTAACGCTGGATCTGGACCGGGAAATGAAGGTTTCCATTGCCGGCGCGAACGTGTACCGCCTTGAAGACATGAGCGTGTCAATAGACGGGGGGCCCGCCTTCCCCTCCAAGCCGAACACCTTTATTGAGCACCTGAAAGAATCGGGAGCCCTGAAGGCGGCCCATGTCAAATTTGCCGACGGCTTCGGGATTCCCCAGCGCCTCTCGGTAAACTATCCGATCAAAGGGTCGTACCATTTTGAATTCACCGTTGACCAGGGGGACGCTAAAGAGCTTTTCGCCTCCCGCGGTTCGGCGGGAGACGCCTTCAAGGTTCTGCTGCTCCGGGATCGGATGGGGATCATGGGGGAACACGGGATCTTCGTCAACCGGCGGGAGCTTCCCGAGGGGGATTTCAAACCCCTTCGGGTTTACGATCAGAACAACATAGCCGCGGATGTCACCGGTTTCCTGAAAGGGGGCCTTAACACTATTGACATCAACATCAGCGCCACGGAAGACTGGCACGGGGTCTCCGATCCCCTGTACCTTCTGGGCGGCTTTGGGGTGCTGAAACGGAACGGCGAATTCGTTATCGCCAAGCCTCCCGCCGCCGCCAGGCCCAGCGCCCGGATCGTGGAGGGCTACCCCTTCTACAGCGGGAAATTTAGCTTCCAGACGGAACTGGATGCGGAAAACCCCGGGGCCTGCGAGGACTTTACCATTGAGCTTCCCGAAAAATACCGTATCTACGAATGTGTCTCCCTGACCCTGAACGGACACGATCTGGGAGTCCGGAGCTTCTCGCCTTACATCTGGCAGGGCAAAGCCGCCCTGCTTAAAAAGGGCGGTAACCGGCTAAACCTGAGCATCGCCAACACCCTGGGGAACATGCTTGAGGGCTGTTACTACGATTACGATGAAAAAAAGACGGTGTTTATCCGGTAACAGATTCCGGCCAAGCTCCGGCAAGCCGCGCTTGCCGCTAACTCCGAAAGCATGTCCGCTTACCTGGTGGTTTAGTGTGATCAATCCGCTGGTTTTACATTTCCGGTATTTTCAGGTAAGATGGCCCCAGGAGGCGCCCTTTGGTCAGGCGGATAAAAACCAGGGTACTTATGGTTATTCTGTGTACATCCCTGGGAGTGATATTGCTTTTAAGTCTTATCAGCATGGTAAGCGTTGTTTTGCTGAGGGACATTGTTCTGCGCCAGGGCTTGAGTATGGGGAATATTGTCGCCCAGGATAGCGATGCGGCCATGCGGGATCAGGTTCAGCGGCGGCTTGTGGAGCTTGCCCAGAGCCGGGCGGCCATAACCGATGAAAAACTCAGGGCCGTACAGAACCAGACCCAATCAGTCTCCAGCATCGCTTCCCGAATCTATACTTATAAAAGGTTCTACCAGCCGGTAACTCTTCCCTACTTATGGAGGGATGAGCCCCGGTTCGACGAGCCCTTTTTCCTCACTGCCCCGGAGATTTCCCTGGAAAGCGTCCGGGAGGAAGTCGGCCTTCTTGGCAATATCAGGGATATCCTGCGGCAGATTACCTACACGGGAGAAGAATTTGCCAGTTACATCGGCGGGGAATCGGGATATTTCATTGTCCTTGATACCGGGGCCTCCGCTTCCACTTTGGCCGGTTTTGATCCCCGCCAGCGGTCCTGGTATACCGGGGCGAAGGAAAAGAACGGGATCTTCTGGACCTACCGTTTCTCTGACTTCGGCAACAGAGGAGCGACTATTTTCTGCTCCATGCCGGTTTACGATTTTTCCGGTGCTCAGCCGGTTCTGAAAGGGGTGGCGGCGACGGACGCCCTCCTGGCGAAAAAGGTAGATAGGATTATCGCCTCCGTCCGGGTCGGTGAGACAGGTTACGCCTTCATCCTGAACGGAGAGGGACAGGTGATCCGCAGGGGAAATTACCCCGAGAAGGAGAAGGGCGCTGATTCCGGCGGCGATTTTTTTGTCGAGGATTACCTTCACGGCAATGACGGCGTCTTGCGGGAGCTTGCGGGACGGATAATAGCCGGGAAGCCGGGGTTCGGACAGCTTGAGATTGATGGCAGAGAAATGTACATCGCCTGGCACCCCCTGGAACTGATCAGCTGGAGCTTCGCTGTCGCCGTCCCGGTGGATGAGCTTATCGCCCCGGCCAGGCGCATAGGGCAGGAGATCCTGTCCCTTACCCGGGAGTCCACCGGGGAGATGGACAGGAACATCAGGGCGATCCTCCTCGCCGCCGTGCTTGTCATCCTCTTTGCCACTCTGGCCTCGGTGATCTTTGCCCTCCGTCTTTCGGACAGCCTGGTCGCCCCCATTGTCGCCTTATGCGACGGGGCCCGGATCATCAGCGCCGGGGATCTGAACCACCGCCTGACCGTTAACGGAACCAGTGAAATCGCCCTGCTGGCTGAAACCATCAACCAGATGGTGGCCAGTATAAAACAGGTGGGCGGTGAAAAGGACCGGATAGACGTGGAGCTGAGTGTAGCGGCCCGTATACAGACCAGCATGCTCCCCAGTGTCTTTCCCCCCTTTCCGTACCGGAAGGAATTCGACATATACGCGGGGATGCATCCGGCCAAAGAGGTGGGAGGCGATTTTTACGACTTCTTTTTCATTGACCCGAACCGGGTTATGACCCTTATCGCCGATGTTTCCGGCAAGGGGGTTCCCGCCGCGCTGTTCATGGTTGTCGCCAAAACCCTTTTAAAGAACCAGGGCCAGATGGAAAACTCTTTGGATGAGGTTTTTTCCGTGGTGAATAACCAGCTCTGCGAAAACAACAACGCCAATATGTTTGTTACCGTCTTTGCCTGTATCCTGGATCTCAGAACCGGCCTCCTCCGTTGCGCCAACGCCGGCCATAACCCTCCCCTTATTTCCCGGTCCGGCGGGGCCTATGAATTTCTGGAACTGAAAAGGAACCTCCCTATGGGGGTACAGGAAGATTTTCCCTACAGCTTTTCGGAAATTACCCTGTCCGAGGGGGACAGGCTCTATCTCTATACCGATGGGGTAAACGAGGCGGAAAATCCCCAGGGGGAACGGTTCGGTAACGAGCGGCTTCTGGATACGGCCAACCGCTACCGGGATCTGCCCATCAAGGAATTCGATCTGGCTTTCCGCGCCGGGCTTTCTGAATTCGTAAACGGGGCGGAACAGTCCGACGATATTACCACCCTTGTCCTGATCTATAAAAAACGCGGCAAGCAGGACAGCCATTCCCTATGACCGACGCGATAATCTCCAGGGCCTCGCCCCGCATAAATCCGTCATGGATTTCCGGAATCTCGATGATCCTGAGCCTCGGTACGTAGCCGCCAAATCCGTTGTCCGGGCTTTCATCGGCAATGGCCTGAAAGCGACGGAGGATTTGTAAGGTTTCCGGTGAAGCGCCGGGATCGGCGGGATCCGCTTTGGCCGCTTTGAAAAGAGTCGTCTCTCCCCCGTAACCGGATGCCGGTATATAAGCCTGTATGTCCCGGCCCACTTCCCGGTTGTTTTCAATCAGCTTGTCCAGAAGCCCCAGGTTTCTGAACCGTTCAAACAGGGGGTCCCTGGAAAGATATTCCCGGTAATTATTGGTTTCCAGAAGTTTCTCCCGCAGCTCCCTTTCTTCACCGGTCCGGAGGAGCCGCGGGTCCAGGAGGTACAGATGTTCCACCCCCTCTCCCGCCGCTTCAAGCTGGCGGGCCATTTCAAAGGCCAGGAGCCCGCCAAAAGACCAGCCCCCCAGAATATAGGGGCCCCGGGGCACAAGCTCCCGCAGGAATTCGATGTACTTCTCCGCCAGGGAAGCCACGCCCCTGATTCTTCTATCGGAGTGGTAAATATTATAATTTTCAAAACAGTAAAAGGGCTGATCCTCGGGCAGTTTTTGCGCCAGGGGAATATAGGCCTCCGGCCCGATGTTTCCGCCATGCGCAAAAAATATCGGCGTTTTATCACCCTGGCCGGAATATATATGTATTGTTTTGAAGCTGTC
>JAITQR010000146.1 GCA_031288815.1 Treponema sp. | reverse complement strand
AGAATGAACTTAAGCTTGACGTACTGCGTTCCCAGATAAATCCGCATTTTTTGTACAATACCCTCGATTCCATAAAATTTCTGGCGAACCTCCAGGAAATACACAATATTTCGTCCATGTGTTCTTCCCTCATCAACCTGTTAAAGTACAACCTGTCTTCCGGTACTCTGGCGACCCTGGGCGAGGAGGTGGAAAGCGTCAGGAATTATGTGGGTATACAGAAATACCGTTACGGCGATATTTTTGAATTCAAAACCGAAATCGCGAAAGAAACCGAACACTGCATGGTATCCCGTTTCGTTCTTCAGCCGCTGATAGAAAACTGCCTTATCCACGGATTTGACGACATGGAAAGCGGCGGCAAGATAACCGTTCGTTCCAGTATTTACGGTGAAACCCTTTGCCTGGAGGTGATCAACAACGGCAAATATATGGACAGGGGAACCCTGGACAAGGTAAACCGGGGCATGGAACAGGACAGGCCTTTCAGCAATATCGGGATCAACAATATCCGCGAGCGGATACGGCTCCAGTTTGGGGATCGGGCCACTTTGATATATTCCGGCGGGGAAGGTATGGAAACCGTAGCGTGTCTGCGTTTCCCGCTCAGGCGGTGCCAGCAATGATAGTAAAAATTTGCTAAAATTCGTAAATATTTTTGTATTTTGTATATTTGGATAAAATATCCAATAAAAATGTAAAATATAAATCCACAAATTTAAAATTTAAAACATAAAAATCTCCCGGATACCTTACACAGGCGGCGGGAAACAAAAAAACGGCCGAAATATGGTTAAAAATAGAAAAAGATTTTAATTGCCAAGCCCCAGGAGAGGGGTTATTCTAATTTTAATTAAGTAAGCTCGTGTCTCAACAAAACAAAGCGGGCTAAGGAGTAGAAAAATGAAGAAAAAAGTATTGGCAGTCGGAGTCCTCCTATTGGTCGCGGCGGGCATGGTGTTCGCCGCCGGCGGAGGACAGAGTGGTAGCGGGAGTGTATCCGCAAAGTCGGTTACCGGTGCGTTTGACTGGAAACGGGCCTCGGGGGCGGACATCACCGTTTACATGGTCCAGCACCCGACTCAGGAATCCATTGTCGCGAAACTCAACGAGTTCCAGGCCCTTACCGGTATTAAGGTAAACACCCAGGTTACCCCGGAAGCCAACTATTTCGACCAGGTTTCCAACGCCCTGTCCAGCCGTTCGGGTACGCCCGATCTGTTCATGTCCGGGGCCTATCAGCTTTGGGACTATTCTACGGCCGGGAATGTCGAGCCTCTCGACGATTACCTCAATAACCCCTCCCTTACGAACAGGGACTACGATCCAGGCGACTTTGTACAGAGCGCCTTCAACGCCCTTAAATGGGACGGGGTGGCCGGTCATCCTGTAGGAAAGGGCGCCCAACTGGGTATTCCCCTGGGTATGGAGCTCTACATCCTTGGGTACAACAAGCGCGCTTTCGAAAAAGCCGGCATCACCAAGGTTCCCGAAACTTACGACGAACTGCTTGCCGCCTGTGACAAGCTCCAGGGCTGGAACGGTCCCGGTTCCTATGCCATCGCCGTCCGCGGCGCCCGTGACTGGGGAACCATCCACCCCGCGTATATGAGCACCTTCAAGAATTTCGGCGCCACCGACTTTGCCATTGAAAGCGGGAAACTCGTTTCCAAGTTGAATTCCCCCGAATCGGTAAGGATGAACGAATTCTTTGTCGACCTCGTGAAACGAGGCGGTTCTTCCCAGTGGTCAAGCAAATACTGGTATGACTGCGAAGTCGATCTGGAGAACGGGCAGGCCGCCATGTTCTGGGATGCTTCCAATGTCATGGCGCAGACTGTTCTGAAGAACATGCCCGAATCCCCCTACATTGCCTATGCCACCTCCCCGCTTGCCAGGAAAGGGGATAAGCTTAATTCCAACTTCTGGACCTGGTCAATGGCGGTGAATTCCTATTCCAAGAACAAAATCGCCGCGTGGCTTTTCCTCCAGTACTTCAGCAGCAAAGAATTCCTCCGATCCGCGTCGGTAGACTCGAACAACATGGATCCCACCCGGACCTCCGTGTACAACGACTCCGCCTTCAAGGCGAAGATCGCCAAGCTGCCCGGCTGGTACGAAGCATGGCAGGCGACCGTTCCCAACACTACTATTCTGTTCACCCCGCAGCCCGCATTCTTCCAGACCACCTATGAGTGGGCCGCTACCCTCCAGGACCTCGTGGCCGGCGGAAAGTACCGCTCGGTAAAAGAAGGATTGGACGCCCTGAAAGCTCTTCAGGATAAGATGGTGCAGGAATAGGCCTGTGTTTCCCCAAAATCAATTGAGATTTTGGGAAAGTTCTGTATAAACCACGGAAGGCCCGGAGACTGAATAAAGCGCCGGAAATTCCGTGGTTTTTTGAGATTATCTAACGGAATCGATTCTGAAATCCATGGATTTTCGAATCGATCCCGTCTACAATAGTTTTATAAAACCATTAACCGGACCTTTAGAGGGGAATCACATGGGGAAAACTAAACCCGAAGCCGCAGCGATAAACTACAACGAATTGCCGAGAAGGATACGAATGCGGCCGTACTATATCATATTGCCGGGGATGATCATCCTGATAGGGATCATGATTCCCTTCCTTACCGCCATCCTGCTGTCTTTTACCAACGCGTCTTACCGCCTGCCGATGGATCGGTGGCGGCTTATCGGCCTGGGAAACTGGATCAATATGTTTACCGATCCCGAATTTTACCACGCGGTCTTTGTTACCCTTGTTTACGCGGTCAGCGCGACCGGTGTTGAACTTCTCTTGGGGATGGGTATAGCCTT
>JAITQR010000140.1 GCA_031288815.1 Treponema sp. | reverse complement strand
TCTTTTTTGAAGAGATCCTTGACAATCTGCTGCACCGCGGGGATACGGGTGGAGCCGCCTACCAGGATCACCTCGTCGATCTGATCGGCGTTGAGGCCCGCGTCGGCCAGGGCCTTTTTGCAGGGCTCCTTGGAGCGTTCCAGCAGGTCTTCCACCATCTGCTCGAATTTTGCCCTGGTAAGGCTTTTCTGAAGGTGCCTGGGCCCGGACTGATCCGCGGTGATGAAGGGCAGGTTTATCTCCGTGGTTTGCATGGCGGAAAGCTCGATTTTGGCTTTTTCGCTGGCCTCCCGCAGGCGCTGCAGGGCCATCCGGTCCTGCCCCAGATCGATGCCCGTGTCCCGCTTGAATTCGCTGATAAGCCATTCCAGGATCTTCAGATCGAAGTCGTCGCCCCCCAGGTGGGTATCCCCGTTGGTGGACTTTACCTCAAAGACCCCCTCGCCCAGTTCCAGGATGGAAATATCAAAGGTACCGCCTCCAAGATCGTAGACGGCAATGGTTTTCTCTTTTTTCTGGTCCTTGTTGAAGCCGAAGGCCAGGGAGGCGGCGGTAGGCTCGTTGATGATCCGTTTGACCTCGAGACCGGCGATTTTTCCCGCGTCCTTGGTAGCCTGGCGCTGGGCGTCGTTGAAGTAAGCCGGCACGGTAATTACCGCCTCGGTAACGGTCTCGCCCAGGTAATCCTCGGCGGTCTGCTTCATCTTCTGGAGAATGAAGGCGGAGATTTCCTGGGGGGAGTACTTTTTTCCCTGAATGTCCACCCGCAGGTCGTTGGCCTGTTCCGCCACATGGTAGGGAACCCGCTTCATTTCCGCCCCAACCTCGGAGTAGCTCCGGCCCATAAACCGTTTGATTGAGTAGATGGTATTTTCGGGGTTGGTGATCATCTGGTTCTTGGCCGGCTGGCCCACCACCCGGTCGCCTTTGCCGGTAAAGCCGACGATGGAGGGGGTAGTACGGCCTCCTTCGGAATTCTGAATAACAATCGGTTCGCCGCCCTCCAGGACGGCCACGCAGGAATTGGTGGTTCCCAAATCAATACCGATAATTTTTCCCATGATATATTACTCCTTCTCTTGTTTTATCTCATTTTGACTGTCAAAGTCCGCGTTTGGGATCTTTTCTTCGGCGCCGCCTGAAGCGCCGGACCCGCCTGATGAGGCGGCGTCTTCCCCGCCGGGGCCCGAAACCGCCGCTGGTTCCGGAACCAGCACCTTCACCTTGGCGCTGCGGATTACCCGCTCTTTCAGGGTGTAACCCTTGAGGAGATCCTGCCGGACCATCTGTTCCGTCACCTCCGCCGATTTTTCCACCATCAGCGCCTCGTGGCGGTTTGGGTCGAAAGGTTCCCCGGCGGCGGCGTAGCTCTTCAAGCCCCACTTGGTTTCCAGGGTGGAAGAAAGGCGCTTGGCGATCATCGCGACCCCTTGGTAGAAACTTTTCAGATCCGTCCCGGGAGCCCCGGCGCTTTCCCCCTCAGCCTGTTCCAGGCTAGTCCCGGCCGCTTCCAGGGCCCGGTCAAAATCGTCCAGAATGGGGATCAGATCCAGCAGCAGGCTCTGGTTGGCGAAATCGATGGCGTCCTGCCTTTCCCGGTTCATCCGTTTGCGGAAATTTTCAAAATCCGCCGCCTTCCGCAAGAGCTGATCCTTCACTTCCGCAAGCTCGGCGTCTTTCTTGGCAAGTTCGGCTTCCGGCGCCGCCGTCTTCTGTTCCGGCAAAGGCTCCTGCCGGGGCGGTTCCGTGGTTTGGGTCCCCGCGGCTTCGTTAGCGGCGGCTTCCGGGGCCGGATCTTCCCGCCGGGAAAGGGCTTCCCCCTCCGGGGTTCCAGGATCGGCGTCCGCTCCGGAACTCTCTCCTTCCCGCCTTTGTCCATGAGATGCGTGTTTTGACATGAAAAATTCCTGTAATTTTGATAACAAAACTGACTGAGTTTTGAAACAAACCCGCCTTATTTAAGAAAATACTTACTTGAAGGGTGAAAGGTCAAGAAAAAAAGCATGTTTTCTCCGGAAACGAAGCGCCGCCGGAAGCGGTTTGAGAACAGCCTGTTCGGAAACCCCGGCTTCCGCTAGACTGGTTTTGAAAAGGCCTTACCGGATAAAGAGCAGCGTCGCGGAGACCAGGGTTAGGATGTAGATCATTACCCGGAAATGGGCTTCTGAAAGCTTTTTGACCAGGAGGATCCCCAGGGCGGCCCCGGCGAGGATGGAGGGGATCAGGCAGAGATCGAGCAACAGGGTTTCCCGGTGGATGTTATGCCAGACGAAGTGCTGGATAGGCAGCTTGAGGTAGTTGACCACCATAAAAAACCAGGCCCCGGTACCCACAAAATTTACCTTGGGAAGCCGGACGGAGAGGAGAAACACCGACATGATGGGGCCCGCTGCGTTACCGATCATGGTGGTAAAGCCCCCCATGACGCCGAAAACAGCCGAAAACCACCAGGGCCTGGCTTTTTCCCGGATTTCCCCCCCGGGGACGGCGGGTTTTGCCCCCGCCGCGTTTTTCGCCACGGCTTTGCGGATGTCGCCCCACAGCATCACCACCAGGCCCGCCAGGATACAGAGACCGATGAGTATTTTAAAGCCCTTGGGCGGGATAAAACGGTCCACCACCAGGGCCGCGGCGAAGCCTCCCAATGACCAGGGGAGGAGCCGGATGATGTGTTTCCAGGAAGCCGCCCGCCGGTAATAAACCACCGCCAGAAGATCCGCGAAGCAGAGCAGGGGAAGTACCACCCCGGTAGACTCTTTGGCGCCGAAAATCAGGGCCATAAAGGGGATCATCACCGTGGTGATCCCGCTCATCCCGGTTTTCGACATGCCGATACACAGCCCGCAGCCGGCCAAAACCACCCACTGCCAGGGACTGAAGCTCCAGGGAAACAAAGCCGCCAAATTCATAAAAAGATAATCCGGTTTTCCGAAAGAAGCGTCAATATGTATGGCGGATTCCCCGCCGGCCTCCCCCTATCGTATTGAGAACGTTCAATTTTTTATGGTACAGTATAAAAAATGAACATCCCGGCGGGAAGCCTCCGGGTAAGCAAGGAGCGGGCCGGTGATCGATCCGGGATTTTTTTATGCCAAGCTGGGGGAGCGGGGTACGGAGTTCTTTACCGGAGTTCCGGACTCCCTTTTAAAGGGGTTCTGCGCCTATATTACCGTCCACGCGGAGGAAGAGGGCCACGTCGCCGCGGTGAACGAGGGGGCCGCGGTAGCCCTGGCTTCGGGTTACTACCTGGCTACCGAGAAGATACCCCTGGTGTATATGCAAAACTCCGGCATAGGGAACGCGGTAAACCCCCTGCTCTCCCTGGCGGATCCGGAAGTGTACTCCATTCCCCTGCTCCTCGTGGTGGGCTGGCGGGGAGAACCGGGGGTCTATGACGAGCCCCAGCATGTTAAACAGGGCAAGGTGACGGAGGAACTCTTCCGAACCATGGGAATTCCCTGCGCGGTTCTCGATTCCGACCAGGGGGGACTTGATTCCCAGCTCGACGCGGCCTATGCCCACCTAAGGGGAAAGAACAGCCCCTATGCTTTTCTGGTAAGGAAAGACACCTTCGCCCCCTATCCCCAAGGCGCCGGCCGGGAGGACATAAAGGCGGAGATGAGCCGGGAAGACGCCATCGAGGAGATACTGCGGTTCTCCCGGGAGGGGGAATTTTTCTTTTCCACCACCGGCATGGCCTCCCGGGAGCTTTACGAACTGCGGGAGAAACTGGGCCAGGGTCACAGGAGGGATTTTCTTACCGTAGGATCCATGGGCCACGCCTCCCAAATCGCCCTGGGGGCGGCGCTGCGGAAACCCGGCCTCCGGATTACCTGTATCGACGGGGACGGGGCGGCCCTGATGCATTTGGGGGCTCTGGCCGCCATCGGGAACCGGAAGCCCCGGAACTTCCGCCACATCCTGCTCAACAACGGGGCCCACGATTCGGTGGGGGGGCAGCCCACGATTGCCGGGGGTGCCGGGGGCTTGGACTTTTCGATCATTGCCCGGGCTTGCGGATACGAGAGCGTCTACTCGGTGCATACCCGTATTACTCTGCGGAGCGCCCTGGAACGGATCGAAAACCGGCGGGAAGGGCCGGTGTTTCTGGAAGTCCAGGTTCGCAAAGGCGCCCGGAAGGATCTGGGCCGGCCCAAATCCCCCCTTGAGAATAAGAGGCTCTTTATGAATTCCCTGAAAGAGGCGGGAGATCTATGATAAGGCAGGCGGTGATCGTCGCGGGGGGCATGGGTACCCGGCTCAAGGAAATGACGGATTTCATGCCCAAGGGCTTTATCGAACTTGGCGGCGTCCCCATTGTGGAACAGTCGGTACGGAAACTCTTCGCCGCCGGGGTGGAGGAGATCGTCATCGGTACCGGCCACTGCGCCGAGTGGTACGAAAGGCTCGCGGCCCGCTACCCCGGCCTTGTTTTGGTGAAAAACGAGCGTTACGCCGCTACCGGCAGCATGGGAACCCTGGCCTGCTGCGCTCCCCTGGTGAAAGGGGATTTCCTCCTCCTGGAGTCGGATCTGATCTACGATTCGGTAGCCCTCCACGCGCTGATCAACGAGAGCCACCGGGACGCGCTCCTGGCTTCGGGCCCCACTTCCTCCGGCGACGAGGTATGGCTCCTGGCGGATACGGAGGGCTGGCTGCTCAGAAATTCCAAGAACAAGGCCGAGATCCCCCATCCCGCGGGGGAACTGGTGGGAATAACCCGGCTGAGAAAGGAAACCCTGGATCGTATGCTTGCCCACCGGGAGGCCCATTTGGAGGATCAGCCCCGGATGGAGTACGAGGCGGCCATGTCGGCGGTATCCTCCGCGGCTGTGGCGGCTTCCCGGTCGGCCGAAGGCCCCTCCGCCGCCGGAGCGGGAGGGCGGATCTTTATCCGCAAGATCGAGTACCTCCTCTGGCGGGAGATAGACGACGAGAACCACCTCGCCGCGGCCAGGGATCTGGTCTATCCCCGGATTGCGGAGGCGGAAAAGCTCA
>JAITQR010000132.1 GCA_031288815.1 Treponema sp. | reverse complement strand
TCAAACAGCGTCTTCAGATCCTTCCCGGTGGCGGAACCCCGGAAGCCCCGGGTATACCCGTTGGCCCAGTAAGCCAGAGAAACCTGCTTGTCCGCCAGGCGTTTTATCAGATTGGGCCTGGAATAGGGGCCCAGACCCGAGGCTTCGGCCATTTCCGCGGCAAGGCGGGCGGAAACGTAGTCCTCCGGCGAGGCGCTCATGGTTCCTCCCCTGGCCATGGCGTAGAGGACAATTTCGTTGTTCCGGTTGTTTGTTTCTTTCAGGATGACCTTCGCCCCGTTCTCCAGTTCCCAGATAAGGGCGCCGGTTTCCCCGTCTACCGATTCGCCGCTAATATTCCCCCCCTCGGGCTGCCAGGGAAGGAGTTCGTCTTCCAGGGCGGTTTCCACCGGAGGGTCGATCTTCATGGAGGCGCTTTCTTTGACGAGTTTCGCGATCCACGCTTCCCCGGGCAGTTTGATTTCCGATTCCGGGGCGCTTATAAAGATCCGCAGATCCTCGGGGCTAAAGTAGTCTTTTACGGCGGCGGAGATTTCTTCAGCCCCGATGCCGGGGAGGAGCTTCTTTACCGCCTCCAGTTCCCACTCAATATCCGGCAGGGGGCTTCCCTCAAGAAAATAGTCCGTCAGGTTGTACACGTAACCGGAGGATTCCTGCCGGTCTTTTTCGGATACCAAACGCTCCAGGCCGGATACCAGGGAAGCTTTGGCGATTGCCAGTTCCGGGGCGGTAAAACCGTAACGGGTCATGGATTCCTTTTCCCTGAGCAGGGCCGTCAGGGTTTCCTCGGCGGCCCCGGTTTTTGCCTGGGCCACCATAATGTAGAACCGGGAAGAAGCGCCGTAACGGACATTTCCGGCCCCCGCCCCCACATAGGGTGTTTCGATCTTCAACACAGCCTCGCCGAAGCGGAGATCGAGCATTTGCCCCACCAGGTAATCGATAAGCCCCTCCCGGTAGGAGGCAAGATCCGCCCGCACAGGCTCCGCCTTCCGTTTGTAGTACAGATCTATCCGGGTATAGGTAAGCTCCGGATCGGTGATGATCATGGTTTGCAGGGAATTCTTTTTAGGCGCGGGAAGATCGTAGCGGGGACGGTTCAGCGGTTCCGCCGGACTTACGGCGGAGAAGTGGGAAGCCAGTTCCGCTTCCAGCAGGGCCGCGTCAAAATCCCCCACGATAATAAGGGCCATGTTGTCCGCCCGGTACCAGCGCCGGTAAAAAGCCGCCAGGCGTTCCGCCGGGGCGTTTTCTATGATTTCCGGAAGGCCGATGGGCAGGCGGTTCGCGTAGGGAGAACCGGCGAAGATGACGGGGAACATCTTCCGCATAACCCGTTCCATGGCCCCCAGGCGGGAACGGTACTCTTCCATGATAACCGCCCGCTCCTCATCCACGTCCTTGGGATTAAAGACGATAGCCCTGGTCCAGTCGTCCAGCACCGCCAGGGCCTTGGCGGGCACCCGTTTTCCGGCCCCTCCCACGGCCTCGGTAGGCACCTCTATGCCGTATACCGTCCGATCGTAGGCGGTATAGGCGTTTACCTCCGGCCCGAAACGCATTCCCAGGGAGCGAAGGTAGTTGATCAGCTCCGATTCGGGGAAGCGGGCCGTACCGTTAAAGGCCATGTGTTCCACAAAATGGGCGAGTCCCCGTTCATCGTCGTTTTCAAGCACCGACCCGGCGTCCACCGCCAGGGTAAGGTAGGCCCGGTTTTCGGGCCGGGGATTTTCCAGGAGAAAATAGGTGAGACCGCCCGGCAGCCTGCCGGTACGGACTTTTTCCATAAAGGGAACCGGATCTTCCGGCCCGCCGAGGCCGCCATAAGCCTCAATTCCTGGTTTTAGGGCGGTTTTTCCCAAAGACACGCAGGAAAAGATAAATACCGCAGAGATCAAGACCCCGAGGAGGGCCGGGTACCGTTTGTTTTTGGAAGCTCGTGAGAGATACTGGATGTTTTTCATACATTCATTATAATAATCTGTAGCGCAAAAAAGAAACAGAACGGCGAATTTAAGACTGTGGGGAAGGAAGGTTTAAAGATGAGATTGTTGACCAGATCCGATTTTGACGGATTGGCCTGCGGGGCCTTGCTGTTGTACCTGGGACTTATCGATGACTGGAAATTTGTTCATCCCAAGGATATCCAGGATGGACTGGTAGAGGTAACAGATAACGACATTTTGGCGAATATTCCCTACATCAAGGGCTGCAAACTCTGGTTTGATCATCATTCAAGCGAGACGGAACGGCTGGGTTCCCGTACCTATTTCGAGGGGGTCTCCCGCGCCGCCCCGAGCTGCGCCCGGGTGGTCTACGAGTACTACGGCGGGGACGCGAAACTGGGCCGTTTCGCCCGGATGATCGAATACGTGGACAAGGTGGATTCGGGGGACCTTTCCGCCGATGAAATACTGGACCCCAAGGGCTGGATACTTCTGGGTTTTATCATGGATCCCCGTACCGGGCTGGGACGCTTCAGGAGTTTTACCATCAGCAACTACGAGTTGATGAAGAAACTGGCCAAGGCTTGTTCGGAAAATTCCATCAGCGAGATCCTCGGTATGCCGGACGTAAAGGAGCGGCTGGACGTTTATTTTGAGCAGGACGCTTTGTTCCGGGAGATGTTAAAAAAATACGCGAGAATCGAGGGAAACGCCATAGTGGTGGATCTGCGGAATGTGAATCCTATCTACGCGGGCAACCGGTTCCTTATCTACACCCTTTTCCCCGTGCAGAACATCTCGATATGGATAATTGACGGCCGGGACAAGAAAAACATCGCCATTACCGTGGGTTACAGCATCCTTAACCGCGGCGCCACGGTGGACGTGGGCAGTATGCTCTTCCATTACGGCGGGGGCGGCCACCACCAGGTGGGAACCTGCCAGGTGGACAGCGTCGACGCCGACCGGGTAATAGGCGAAATTTTGGAAAAGATAAAATAAGCGCCTTGCCGCTTCCGTCTGAATACCGCGCCGCCCGGTTTCCGGACAAAGGCGGCGGCATCTTTGCCTGAATTCTATATTTCGAGTCCGCCCATAATGGAGACGCGTTATGGACTCCGACCGCAGGTCCGCGGTTTCCTTAAAAACCGCATTTTCGCTGCCTAAAGGCTTGAGAAAACGCATCGGATTAATCTCCGCGGTCTGTCCACAAAGCAACCGCCTTGTATACAGATACTATTTCATCATCTGGGCTGTTCGGAGAATTCGGTTTCCGAACAGCAAGCGCTTAGAAACAGCAAAACGCGGAACATTTTACAGGACTTGGGCTGGACTTAAAGTCCGCGACAACCAACTGAGTTGCCGAACACTGTCGAACAAGCCCAATCAACATACAAATATGGAATTACTGTAGAGGATATGTTGATTTACTGTAAGTATAATTCGAGTCTGTCCATACTGTAGACACATTATGGACTCGGACCATAGGTCCGCGACTTCCTTAAAAACTAATTCTATACAAAAAGAAGGATAACGATAAAACCAACATACTACGCGGTGAAGCGCGGCGTATTAAACCTGTGCGTCCGGCATGGGAAGCAACTTGGCGGTAAAAGTCCGCTGCGCGCCCGACAGTAGGAAATGGCGGACCTTCGGCCTGAAGCCGGACGGCGGGGGTGTCCATCCTGAGGCGGAACCTGAAGGAGACAATGGGAAGGCAGAAAACGGAAAGACCGACTACCCGGGGCAGAGTAAGGTGGAAGGCGGGGGAACCCATGGGAGAGCCCAGGGGTAAGATACTGGAAAACACAAAGGGGACAGTACGGGCAAAATGAATATCCGGAAGAGTCATGGACCTGTTAGGCGCAATACGCCAAACCAATTTGATAATTTATGAAGATGTATTGACAAAAAATGCGGTTTTATGAAAAATAAACCGATATGTTATCAAAAGCAATAAAATATCATATGAAAATTTTTGTTATAGGGATTGGTGTTTTTATATTTTTTTCATGCTCAAGTATACAGGCGGCGATGTATTTGGCCTCAATTGACGAAGATGGCGGGGATCAAATATTAAAAAAAGAACTTGATGTGCGAACATATTTAGAAGAAATTATAAATTCATACGAAAATTACAGAATAAAAGTGTATGAAAGAACCGC
>JAITQR010000125.1 GCA_031288815.1 Treponema sp. | reverse complement strand
AGGTGATAAGGGCCATGTCTTCGGGTATACGGATTCCCGCTTCGTTAAGGCAGTTTACCACGCCGACGGCAGCAAAACTGTTGCCGCAGACAACCGCCCGCGCCTGTTTATCCAGGAGGCGCTTCCTCGCATGGCAGGTTCCGCCGTCCATAACAGCCCGCCGGGTATAGGCGCTGCCGGGAACCGCCTGTATCAGCGCATTATCCAGGGGAATACCAGCCTCCCGGAACGCTTCCGTGAAGCCCAGAATACGCTCGCCGGTGGTATCGTCAATAGCGTCTTCGCCATAATGGTAGGTAATATAGGCGATTCTGGTATACCCCTTCCGTAAGAGGTAGTTTGTGGCTTCAAAACTCGCCTGGATATTATTCAGCAGCACATAATCCCCCTGATAGTTCAATGGCTGCCGGTCAAGAAACACTACCGGGAACTCTTTGGGCAAAAGCCCGTTCAAAAAACAGTAGTCAGTCAACGTGGGGGCTATGATTATCCCGTCAACCCCCCGGAGCGCCAAGGATTCAATATGTCGTATTTCCCGTTCTTTGGAATCCTTTGAATCCATCATCAGCAGTTGATAGCCCTGACGGTCTATGATTTTTTCTATTCCTGTAGCTATGTCAAGGTAGAAATAACATTCGATATTGGAGACTACATAACCGATAAGCCGGGATTCTCCGCTCCGCAGGTTACGGGCAATGGGATTGGCCTTGTAACCCAGAATTTTTATCGCGTTTTCGACCCTGGCGCTGGTCTCGTCCGAGACAAACCGGGTTTTGTTGATCACATGGGACACCGTTGCGAGAGAAACTTCCGCAAGGGCGGCAACTTCCTTTACTGTGGGCTGTTTTACCATTGTGCGCCTTGTAGCCATGACTTAGATAGTAGCTTCCTTTGGCCGGTTTTTCAAACATTGGGGGGTCCGAGGGCGTTACGGGGGCAGCGCCCCCGTTGAGGGGGTGCCGGAAGCCCGTAGGGCTGTAGGCAGGGGGGAGACTTCCCCCCTCCTGAATAATCGCCGCACTTCACGGTAAAAGTCTTTTTTTGTTTTTCCCCCTATTTTACTCTTGACTAAGCCGATAGTCTTAATATAGCATTATGCCTACCAACATAATAGGAATTATAGGAGGATTTTATGAGAAAAGCGATCTGTATGTTTGCGGCCTTTACTGTTTTTTCCGCCGTCCTTTGGGCCGGGGGGAAAAAAGATGCCGCGCCCGCTGCCGGGCAAGCAGCCGCGCAGCAATCAAGTCCGGTTTTATCGGGGAAGAAGGTGATCGTGGCGGATGCCAATTCCACCCACCACCTCAACCTCTATGTGGCCTACGAAAAGGGGCTTTTTGCCAAACGGGGACTGGAGGTAGAGATTCAACAGACCAGCTCCGGCGTTGCGGCGGTGGTCGGCGGGGAAGCGGACATCGTGTTTAACTGCCCCACCGGGGTCATTACTCCCATTGCCAAGGGCCAGAATATCACTATCATCGGCCAGGTCAAGATCCCCTGTACTTCGGTGCTGGTAGTTCCAGTCGATTCTCCCTACAAGAGTCCGGGAGATCTCAAGGGGCAGCAAATCGCCGGGCTTTCCACCACCTGTTGCGCGGTGATCCTTATCAGAGACGCCCTGCGGAACCAGTACGATACTGATTTTGAGCTGGTGACCCTGGCCCCCGGAGCGGCTATTGCCGCCCTTGACGCGGGTCAGGTGAAAGGCGCCATCCTGGAAGAACCTTTCGTGGCCCTGGCCCTCCTCTCCAAAGACGCCCAGGGGAAACCCAGGTACAAGACCCTGTTTAACGGCGATTCCGACGCGGATGGGGACGGGAAGAACGATCCCAACCTTGCCGGGGAGAACCAGCCCTGCCGGACCATCAACGCGAACAAGGATTTCCTGGCAACCAGGCTGGAGGACGCCAAGGTTTTCATTGAGGCTATTGCCGAGGCGGACCAGATCATCCTGTCCAATCCCGTGGCCTCTGATATTGTGGACATTGCCGCGAAGTACGTGTCTGTTGACCGGCAGGCCATCATCAACAGCAACCCTAAACTAGGCTTTACCATCCAGCTTGCGGCGGAACAGCTTAAAGGCTACGCCGATGCCTTGGTACGTCAGGGAACCATAGACAAGAATCCCGGAGACGGCCTGTTCGCGCCGGAGTTTAGGGGCATAACCTGGTAGCAAAGCTCTGGAATATGACAGATTTTGAAACAAGGGGGTTCCGCCGGGTTCTTCTTGAACTCGGCGGGTTTTTTAAAAACTCTCTGGGCAATTTTTTTTCTTTGGAATTCCTTTCGATACTCATTCCCCTGCTCCTCTTATGGGAATTCCTTCCCCGCTGGAAGATACTGCCGGAAAGCCTTATCCCCTCCCTGAATACCGTGGCCCGGCATTTCTGGTTCATGCTTTGGCATAAAGACCTCGTGTTCCACATCGGATACAGCATGGGCCGCTTCTTTACGGCCTTCGGGATCGCGGTGGTTCTTGCGGTCCCCATCGGCCTCCTTATGGGCTGGAACCTCAAGATTCGCGCCTATGTCCTGCCCCTGTGGCAGCTCCTCTCCCCCATACCGCCGCCGGCGTGGGTGCCCATGACCATCATCTTCTTCGGCATAGGCTCGAAGATGCACATCTTCCTTATGTTCATCGGCATCTTCTATCCGGTGCTTTTCAACACCTACCAGGGAATCAAGGACACGGACCCCCGCTACCTTGCGTCGGCCCGGGTCTTTGGCGCAAGTGAGTTTACCCTTCTCCGGAAGGTTTACTTCTGGCACGCCTTCGGTTCCATCATCATGAGCCTCAAGACCGGGGTCGCCATGGGTCTGGTGATGCTCCTCATCGGTGAATCCTACGGCGGACGCATGGGGATAGGATACCTCCTGGGCCAGGCCAAGGACTACTTCGTCATCCCCGAAATGATGGTCTGCATGGTTATTCTGGGCTGGATAGGCTGGTTCCTCATCGAGATACTCAAGTATGTGGAAATCAAACTTGCCGTCTGGAAAGTGGGACGGTAGAAGATGATAGAAGCCCGGAGTATTAGCAAATTCTTTTCCGTGGTAAACGAAAAGGGCCTGGCCGAAGGTCTTACCGCGGTCCTCAATGTGTCCCTCACCATTCCGGATGGAAAGATCGTTTCCATTCTGGGGCCTTCGGGCTGCGGAAAGTCAACCTTCCTCGAAATCCTCGCGGGCCTCCAGGCTCCCACGGACGGCACGATCCACATCGACGGCAGGCTGGTCCTGGAACCCCTGCCCGCCACCCGCAAGGAGCAAATCGCCTACCGCAGGCGTTACCGCTTTATCTCGCCCCTGGCCAACGGCGTGTTCCGGGACCACCCCAAACACGACATCGCCATGATCTTCCAGGACTATGCGGTTTTTCCCTGGATGACTGCCCTGCAAAACGTGGCGTTTGCCCTGAAATTACGCAATGCCGACAAGAGGGGCAAGGTAAAATTGAAAAAACGGGGGATCGAAGAAAAGGCTTTTTTCTATTTACATAAAGTGGATCTTGCGGCCTCGGCCCATAAATACCCCTCTCAGCTTTCAGGAGGTATGCGTCAACGGCTGGCCCTGGCCCGGGCCCTCTCGGTTGAACCCACGATCATCCTCATGGACGAGCCTTTTGCCGCAGTGGACGCCCTGACCCGGGAAAAACTCCAGGACGAACTCCTGCGGCTCTTGGATGAGACCGGCGGCGCCGGGACCCCTATCACCGTGATCCTCGTAACCCACGACGTCCAGGAAGCGGTCTACCTTTCCGATGAGGTGATAGTATTCTCCCCGAGTCCGGGAACGATCCGCAACCGCATTCCAGTAACGGTACGGCGTCCCCGGGCCAGAACAGATGCGGAACTGGTGGAAATCCAGGAGCGTATAACGGCGATGTTCCAGTACGACATCAATCAGGAAGCGGATTATTCAATTTGAGGTTAAGGAGAAGAAATGGCCGAAACTGCCGTGGTTCCCGGCGCCATAAACCGGGGGACAATTTTTGATACCATTATCGCCGCACGGGGGAACACGCCGCTGGTACGGCTTGGAAAACTGGGGAAAGATTTGCCGGGAATAGTCTTGGCGAAGGTAGAAGCCTTTAACCCCATGGCCAGTGTGAAAGACCGCATCGGGGCGGCCATGCTGGACGCGGCGGAGCGGGACGGCAAGCTGAAACGAGGGGCAACGCCCCCCGGCACGGTGATTGAACCCACATCGGGTAATACCGGCATAGGGCTGGCCTTTGCCTGCGCCGCCCGGGGCTTCAGGCTCATCCTGACCATGCCGGAAACCATGTCGGTGGAACGGCGGAAACTTGCCCGGATGCTCGGCGCGGAAGTGGTACTCACCCCCGGCAAGCCGGGCATGAGGGGGGCGGTGCAAAAGGCGGAGGAACTGGTGAGCCGCATCAGCGGCAGCTTCATGCCCCTGCAATTCGACAACCCCGCCAATCCCGAAGTACACCGCCTGACCACGGCGGAAGAGATCTGGGCCGATACCAAAGGCGCGGTGGATGTTTTTGTGGCCGGCATCGGGACCGGCGGCACCATCACCGGCGTGGGGGAGGTTCTTAAAGCGCGGAAGCCAGAGGTAAGAATCGTGGCCGTGGAACCTGACGCCTCGCCGGTCCTTTCAGGCGGCCTGGCAGGACCCCACCGCATTCAGGGGATAGGCGCGGGCTTTATCCCTAAAGTGCTAAACCGTTCCGTCATTGACGAGATAGTCCGGGTATCCAACGAAGACGCCATTGAAAGCGCCCGCGCCCTGGCCCGTACCGAGGGAATCCTCGGAGGGATTTCATCAGGCGCCGCACTCTGGGCCGCACTCAGGATCGCCTCCCGGCCAGACAGCCGGGGCAAAACCATTGTGACGATCTTCCCCGATTCTGGGGAACGGTATCTTTCTACCCAGCTTTCGGATCTGGAGGAGTAGCTATTCAGGAGGGGGGAAGTCTCCCCCCTGGTTCCGGCCCTACGGGCCTCCACCACCCCCCTCAACGGGGGCGCTGCCCCCGTAACGCCCCCGCCGGGGGGT
>JAITQR010000112.1 GCA_031288815.1 Treponema sp. | reverse complement strand
AGCTTGCGGTTTGGATACAGGGGGGTCAAGTTGTCGAAGGGGATACGGTTCTGGGCTACGGTAGGATCATCGTAGTTCACCGTTTCCACCCGGAGCATGGCGAAGAAACGCTCCTGCTCTTTGGGGCTGCGGATCTGGCCGTATACCGTATCGCCGGTTTTCAGGGCAAAAAGCCGGATCTGGCTGGGGCTGATGTAGATGTCGTCCGGGCCGGGAAGGTAGGAATTCTGGGGGCTCCTGAGGAAACCGTAGCTGTCGGGGAGGATCTCCAGGGAGCCGTAGGCGTAGATGACCCCGCCCTGCTCGGTATGGGCCTTAAGCAGGGAGAAGATGATCTCCTGCTTTTTCATATTAACCATGTCTTCATGGGAAATATTGTAACAGGCCGCCAGATCCCGCAGATCCATCATATTGAGCCGGATAAGCTCATTGATGCAGAGCCGGGGCTTCCCGTTATCCTGATCGATCCTGGGCTCCGGCTTGCCGTAAATATCCGGCATGGGAGGAAGATTCTTGGGCAGCGAAATAGGGGCGCCGCTGGGAACATAAGCCGCCGGGCCGGAACCCTCCCCAAAACCCCGGCTGGAAGGTTCCATACGGAAGGATGAGGTCCTGGGAGAACGGGGCCTTGAATAGGTCCCCGGGTTCTGCCAGGAGTTGTCGTTTGCCGGAACCGTCTGGGGATTCTCCTCCGCCGGGGGCGTATACCGGCCCTGATGCGCTTGGGGCTCCTGGGGGGAAGGACGGCCCGGAGCATCCGCAAAACGGTTTTCGGCGGGAATTCCCACCGGCGCCGCTTCCGGGCCAATCCCGCTGTCGGGACGAACCCGGCTTTCCCGGTAGACCGAGTTTTTCCTTGGCCGGGCCCGAACTACCACCGCCTTGCCGCCGGTTCCGTCACCGTCTTCTTCCAGATCGGTTTCTTCCACAAGGGACTCGGTCACGTCATTTACCTTGCGGTCAGACGACTCGTCCTCCGGGTCAAAATTCAACACTTCTTCGCTGGTTTCCTGTACCTGCAGTTTAGGTTTTCTGCCTCTCCGTACAATTCCCATTATGAAAATCGCTCCTTATAACCGTTTCAACAGGGCCTCAACAGCGGAGGCCGCCGCCCTATTCCGTATATTGTTACGAGAATCCTTAAAATGAAAAACTTCCGCCCGGATTTCTCCGTTCCGGATTGCGGTGGCTATCCAGACGGTTCCTACCGGTACCGCCGTACCGTCGCCGTCAGGCCCGGCAAGACCGGTAACCGCCACGGCAATGCCGGCGCCGCTTTTTTCAAGCGCGGCCTCCGCCATGGAACAGGCCGTCTCCCGGCTCACCGGACCGTAAACATCGATTTTTTCCCGATCCAGGCCCAGCATCAGAACTTTGGCTTCCACCATGTAGCTTACAAAAGAACCCCAAAAAACCCTGGAAGCTCCGGGAACACCGGCGATGAGATCCGCCACCAGCCCGGTGGTACAGGATTCCGCCGCGGCTACCGTAAGAGAAGCGGCCGCCAGCTTTTCCACCAGCAGCGCAGCTCTTTCGTTAAGACCCTCCATATTGCCGATCTAGCCGCCGATCCTTTGCAGTTCCGCTTTGATCTCTTCTGTAGGCCGGGAAAATATCTCCACGTCCTTATCCGCGCCCACCATGCTGCACTGGCCGTCAAACAGCACCCCATCGGCAATACGGAGCCTCGCCGCGATGATATCCCCGCGTACATCCGCCCCCTGGAGCATATCCACCTTATCAACGGCATGAATGGCTCCAATCACGGTTCCGGATACGGTAAGAGCGGCTACGGAAATATGATCCGCCTCCACAACCGCTCCCTTGTCCACAATTAACGCGCCTGTGGCCTCGATGGTTCCTTTGAATTTACCCCGAATCCGCAGGGTCTCCCTAAATCGGAGAAATCCGTTAAAGCTGGTGCTTTCACCCAGCACTACCTCTCTCGAACTATCATTCTTCCCGTTTTTTTTTATCAACTATCTCATTCCTGCTGTGTATAATTCCGGTACTGGTTTTCCAGTTCCGCCAAGGTTATCTCGTTTTTCTTGAGTTCTTCCCATTCCCGGGAAACCCTTTCAATATGGGCGTCAAGCTCCGCGATATGTTTGCGCAAGAAAACGGTTTTTTCTTTAATCGCCTCAAGGTTTGACTGGTTCGGGTATACGGAAACGGCGGAGTCCAGTTCGTCTATGTTTTTGGTAAAACCGGACAAAATGGTTTTGACGTCCTCTTTGAGCGTATCCGCCAGATTAAGCCGGGATTCCCGAAGGGCAATTTGGGCAAATATTTCCCGGTTCCGCAGTACCACCCGAATCCGAGCAAGAACCTCCGAAAAATTGAAGGGTTTGGTGATATAATCCTCCACCCCCAACTGGTAGCCTTCAAGTTTATCCTTCACGTCATCCAGGGCGGAAAACATAACAATAGGAATATCCCGGTATTTTGGGTCATTTTTAAGGGTCTTGGTTACTTCCCACCCGGACATCCGAGGCATGATATTATCCAGCAAAATCAGATCCGGGTAAAAATGTTTGACCTTATCAACGGCCTCAAGTCCGTCATTGGCCTTTTCAACAACAAACCCCAATTTGGAAAGCATTACCTCGAAGAATTCAAGATTGAGCTGCTCGTCATCCACGATGAGTATCTTCTTCCGGGTGTTCATTTACTCCTTCCTCGTTACCACCAGAAACCTATTTCCAGCTTTATCCCTTTAGTTTCGCCGAAATCGTTTGTCTGCAGATAAATCTGTTTTTTATTAAGGTAATTATACGCAAGGCCACGGTAAAAATCAACAGGGTAAAGGCAACCCCGACAAAAATCAGGGCAAGCCAGTCGCCCCAGCGGGTATAAAGGGAATTGAGACTAAGCACCGGCGCCTCGGCGATAAGCCAGGCTTCCGTAAAGGGAGGCGCCAGGGCAAGCACTTTTCCGTTAGGATCCACTGAGCAGGTCTGTCCCGAAGCGGTGGAGCGGACCATGGAACGCCGGTTTTCCACCGCCCGGAAAACCGCCAGGGACAGGTGCTGGTTCTGGGCGGGAAGGCTGTGAGACCAGGCGTCGTTGGAGAGGTTGACAATGACTTCCGCCCCGGCCCGCACAAACTCCCTGCTCAGATAGCCGAAGGTATCCTCAAAGCAGATGGGAGTGGAAAATTTGATCCCTCCGGCGGAAAAAACCGTGTACTCCTCCCCTTTTTTCCAGAAATGGGTATCGGCGTTTTTCAGGGCGTTGTAGATCCAGGGAAACTGTTTTTCGTAGGGGAAATGTTCGGTAAAAGGCACCAGGTGGACTTTACGGTAGGATTGGGTATTGAGCCCCTTCTCGAAAAGCATGACCGCGTTGTAATCCACCTCTTCCCATCCGCCCTTGCCATCCCCCTCCCGCCGGGCGTCGTCGTTTCCGATGACAAAAGGGACAGTCTGCCGGGAAAGGTACTCCAAAAGATCCCTTACAATTTCCCAGGACTCCTGATCGCTGTGGTAATTGGTATGCCAGTAGATCCGGGGGACAAAAGCCGTTTCGGACCATACCACCAGATCCGGCTTAGGCTCCGCCGCCAGAGCTTCATCGGAAAGGCGGCGCAAGACCCGGTAATTCTGCCAATAACCGGGCATATCCCCCCGCCAGGGATCCGTATTGTGCTGGATAAGGGCGATCCGGACGCTGGGAGCGCCGCTATAGTCGATGGGGGAAACAAAACCGTAAACCAGGGCGGCGCAGAGGCAGCCGAACCAGAGCAGGGCGCTTAAACGCTCCCGGCGGAAAAAAACGCCGACAGCCCGCAACATTGCCTTTGGGCCCTCAACCGCCTTCCAATCCCCCAGCGCCCGGCCAAGCCACAGGGAAGGAAAAACCACCAGGGCCGACACCCCCCAGACCCCGAAGAGGCTGGCTATCTGGATAAGCGGAAGCACCGTCCATTGAGTATAGCCCGAAATCCCGTAGGGGTAACCGAGAAAGCCCCGGGTACGGAGGTACTCGTAGGCGAGCCACATGCACCACTGGAGGATATAGCCCTTCCGGGGCAGGAGGAGTTCCGCGATCTTGAGGAAGGGAAAAAGAAGCCCCAGGTAGACAAGGTAGATGGAATTGACAATCAGCCCCGCCAGGGGGTGGAAAAGGCTAAGCCAGTAATTGAAGAGGCTGTAAGCGGCAAAACCGTAGAGGGCGCCCCAAAAAAAAGCGGAAACCAGGCTTATCCGGCGGATAAGGATAAAAACCGGGATAAAGGCTACCCATCCAAGCAAGGGGAGGCCTTTCTCAATCAGCAGATTGGGGAAGGAAAGGGCAAACAGCACCGCTCCCAGGATCTCCAGGCCAAAATTGACAAGGATAGATCCCCAAAACCGGTTTTTATCGACCCTCATTTCTCCTCTTGCGCCTTGTCTTGCGGAAAACCCAAATTCCACACATCCCGCTTCAATTCCCTGCCGGGCCTGAAGATAACGGTTCCATGGGACATGGCCGAAACAATTTCCCCCGTCCGGGGATTTCTTGCCTTTTCCCGGCCCTTGCGGACTTTGATTTCAAAGGTGCCAAACCCCCTCAGTTCAATTGCTTTGTTTTCCACCAGGGCGTCTTTCAACTCACCAATAAAGCTATCGAGAACGGCTCTGATCTTCTTGCGGCTTATACCGGTTTTTTCACACAGAGAATCAACAATTTCTATTTTTGTATACTTTTCCGCCACCAAGATATCCGCAGAAAAACAAATTCATACTAACAAATTTACTGAGCTGTTTTGAGAGAGTTGAAAAAACGCTGCATCCGGGATTTTTTACGGGCCGCCGTATTTTTCTTAATAATCCCCTTCTGCGCCGCGACATCGATTTTTTTAATCATGTCTCTAAGCGCCGTCTCGGCTTCACCAACTTCCTTTTTCCGGGCCAGAACCAAAAATTTTTTGGCGCTGGTCCTTACCGCGCTTTTTACCGCCTTGTTCCGAATCCGGCGTTCCTCGCTCTGCCGGTGACGCTTTTCAGCGGAACTAATTTTCTTAGCCAAAAAAATCCTCCACTACCTAAAAACCTTTAGAAACCTGAACCGGCTCCAAAAACAAACTGGTACGGAAACCGTATTTTCCCCGGGAGCCTGTCGCAACCGGACTTTCTGCATAAATATGCAAAAAAGTCTCAATTTTATGCGTGAAGCGCAACAAACCGCCAGAACCAGCTTTATTTAAAATCAGAAGGACGCCGTTCCAGCCGTTTGCATTTTTCACATTCGGCCACGTTTTTGACTTTTCCGTTTTCAAACAGCGTCTTCATCTTGATTTCGCCGCCGCAGGAACAGAAAAATTTCTGGGTGGAACTCGATGTACGGGCGTTTTTACTGGCCTGAGCCATAGATTTTTCTCCTTGAAATTGCGGGCTTAAGAGTCCGTAACAGTATCTTAGAAAGATACTACAAACCGACCCGGACTGTCAACGCCGGAATCCGGGATATTCGGCGCGAGCCCCGTAACAACCGCTAAGAGCCTGCCGCACTGGTGGATTTTTACTCCGCCAGGGCCGCGAAAATCCCGATTATCCGGCTCCTGCGAACCTTTGGTTCGAACGGAGTTTGCGGGGTAAAAAATCGCCTGCCCGGCGATTTTTGGAGCTTTACGCGCGAAGCGCGACAAACTTCTAGGGATTTTCCACGGCCTTTTCCACAAAGGGGCTTTGGAGCTGGGCCCGGGCCCTGCCCCGCCATTCACCGGCCTCTTCCTGGCCGGCAAGGAAGGTCCAAAATTCCCGGGCGGTCCGCGTTTTACCGTCTCCATAAAGGGCGTTGCCCAGGTAATAGGCGGTTTTATAGTATTCGCATTCTTCCAGGTAGGAAAGCAGGGCGGGTTTCCGCCTCGCCTCTTCCAGGAGGGATTCAAGATCGGTAAAGGTATAGTCAAAACGGCCGCGGAGTACTTCCTCAAGGAGCACCGTGCTCTGGATAAGAAAGGCAAATGTCAGATGATCCCGTGCCGGGCCGGGACTTTGGCGGCCCGTGGCAAAGTAGTAGAAGCCCAGAAGCCGGTGGGCCCGTTCCACTCCCGTGTTATTGTAGCGGTACATGGTCAGAAAACGGCCGACGCCGTCGTTTTCCAGTATCCGGGCCATGGCGCTACGGGCAAAACGCTGGGCGCCGCCGGTTCCGACCCAGAGGCTGTCCCGGGGACTGCCGTCCAGCGCGGTTCCCTCCAGGATCTCCAGGAGCCTCCGCTCCATTTTCGTATATTCATGACGCACCCGGTTCACGTCCGCTATTTTGTAGAGCAGTTCAAGATCGAAGCCGGAGTTTTCAAGGGTATCCCGCTGGGTGTAGGCCTTCTCAAACTGTCCCAGGGCCACACCCAATTCCCCTTCGGCCCGGTAGGTCTCCCCTATCCAGTACTCCGCCTCCGGGTAGTTCTTTAACCGGGACAACTCCGCCAGGGCCCGCCGCGCCGAATCGTTCAGGGAGTCTTTGGGAACCCGGTAGTACAGCTCCCGTAAGGCGGCGGCGGCGCTTACCTGTCCCCGGTCGGCAATATAGGCCTCCAGGAGGATCAGGGAATCTCCCAGCCCGCGGACTTCGGGAAGGGAGAGAAAATTGATCATATCCTGTTCCATGGCGGCGTACATGCTCTGCCGCTGGCGGCGGGCGTCCTCAAAGGAAAGCAAGGCCTTGCCGTAATCCCCGCTGCGGAAGAGGAACTTTCCCTGCTCCAGGGCGTACCACCAGGGATTTGCCGGCGGGATCTGAGCATAAACAAAAACGCCGCCCAGAAGGAGGAACAACAGAAAAAAGTTCTTGCCGCCAAGACAAAAACGGAGAAAACGGTTTCTCATACCTCCGCCTTTACTGTTAACAGGCCGGGAGAGCCTTAAAAAGCCCTTTACAGGCGCTCAAGCTCCTCCTCAAAGGCCTTGTCCGCCTCCCCCGCGCCGATGGTCCGGATTACCTCTCCGTGGCGGAAGATAAGCACCCGATCCCCCGCGCCGGTAATGCCCAGATCCGCATGCCTGGCCTCCCCGGGGCCGTTTACCACGCAGCCCATAACGGCGACGGTGATATCCCTGTCCAGGCTGTAGAGCCGGGGCAGCCACCGTTCGGTAAAACCGTGGGTGTCAAAGCCGTGCCGGCCGCAGCGGGGGCAGGACACGATCCGCACCCCCCCGCAAGGAAGGGTCCCCGGGGAGGGGGCTATTTCCGGAACCGCCCGGAGGATCTCCCGCCCGGCAATAACCTCGTTCTCCATGGTATCCGAAAGGGACACCCGGATGGTGTCGCCGATTCCCTCGGCAAGCAGGGCCCCCAGGGCGAGGGCGCTCCTGGTTACCCCGGCGATAAGGGGGCCGGCCTCGGTTACCCCGATATGAAGAGGGGGGAGTTCGGCGGAGTTTCCCGCCACGCCGGAGGATCCGCCGGCCCCTTCCCTTTGCGCCAGGATACGGTTTGCCTTTATAGTATCGGCAATTCCCGAGGCTTTCATGGAGACCAGGACGTCTGAAAAACCGGATTGGCGGAAAACCGCAAGCTCCCGCTCCGCGGCCTCCACCAGGGCCCGGGCGCTTTCCATGTCCCCCCGATCCACCCGGCGGCGCAGATCCTGGGGCAGGCTTCCGGCGTTTACCCCGATGCGGATGGGCCTTCCCCCGGCCCTGGCCTTGGAAAGCACCGCCTCCACCTTGCCGGGGCTGCCGATGTTACCGGGATTGATCCGTATCTTGGCAATGGGAAAATCGAGACAGCGGAGGGCTATGCGGTAATCGAAATGAATGTCCGCCACCAGGGGGAGGCTTACCATGCCGGCAAGTTTTCCCAGAACCTCCGCGGCTTCCCTGTCCGGAACGGCAAAGCGGAGAAGGCCGCAGCCCATTTTTTTAAGCCGCCCTATCCGGGCAAGCGTGGCTTCCCCGGCCTTTCCCTCAAGATCCGCAAAGGAAAGGCGGTCTTTCCACATGGTTTGAATTACCACCGGATGACCGCCCCCCACGTAAACGGGCTCTACATGATCAAAGCCGCCTATCTTTACGGCGCTTCTTTGCCTCAAGAAATGGTTACAGGCTCAGGCTGATCATGGAAAGGACCATGGCGAAGATAGCCACGGTTTCGCAGATCCCCACGATCATCATGTAGTTGACAAAGCCCTTGCCGGTCTCGCCGGTGGCGTCGGCGCCGGCGGCCCCCGCCTGGCCCTGGGCAATGGCGGAAAAGGCTATGGCAAGCCCGGAGGCGATACCGATACCCAAGAAGAGGGAACCGCGCTGCGGATCGTTCACCACCGCCAGGGCCGCGGGCTTCATAAAGAGAAAGCCCAAAATATAACCGTAGAAAGTCTGGGTTAAGGGCGCCCCGCCAAAGGCAAGCAGGGTCATGGGCGCGGGCTTGTTGGCGATATAGCATTTTTTCCACGCACCGATAACCGCCTGACCCGCGATGCCGATACCGATTGCCGAACCTACGGCGGAAAGACCCATCACCAGTCCCGCGCCTATCAATCCTAAATTCATATCTTTACTCCTCGTTCTTGAAGTCACCGGGGATTAACCGGCGTATCTCCTCTGTTATGGACGCCTCTCAAAACCGAAGTTTTCAGAGGTTTCCTGGCGCTATTCGCGGGAACGAATAGCAGGTTTTGCGAAAGGTTTGTAGGCGATACCCGCCCAGGTAAGCCCGACATGCCCGGAAAATTCCAGCGTGTTGAGCCGGACGCCGTGAACCAGCACCGAAAGGACGTTAAGGATCAGGTTTAACCCGTGGCCGAAGATCAAAAGAACCCCCGCAAGAACAAACACGATAAAATGAACCACCACGGGACCGGCTATCCCGCCGATCTGGGCGGCCATGGTATCCACCGTATCGGCAATCGCCGCCCCCGCAAGGCCCACCGCCCAAAGCCTGATATAGGACATGATGTCGGAAAAAACATTGGCAATGCCCAGTATCACCGAAATAATATTTTTCAGGCTCTCCAGAATTGAGCGGCCTATGCTTCCCTCGTAACCGGCAAACACAAAATTCAGCGCGAAACCGCCGGCAAAAAAGTAGATCGCCGCCGGGTACAGGGGTATCTGCCGGGCCTCGTTGCTGGCTATGAGCGAAAGTATGATGAAGTACATTCCCCCCAGCATGGCGATATTGCCGATATGCCCCAATATCTTGAGGGACCTGTCGTGGGCAATGGCCAGGAGGTGCCCGATTGAAAGCTGCAACAGGGCCAGGGAAAAACAGAAGATGATCAGGTTCTGCTGAACTATGGCTTTGTCAAAGGCCGACCTGTCCGCCGTAACGTTTGAAATGAGGGGCAGGGAGAGGTTCTGCAAAAAACCGGGAACCTGGGCGGATTTCAGGCCGAACCAGGAACAGGTTAAGAGGCCCCAGGTAAAGTTGGAAAGCCCCAAAAGGAGGAGGAGCTTGAGTACCGGGGGAACGCCTTTTTTCGCGGTCTTGAGCATACCGAAGGCGCAGGCCAGCAGGATCAGGGCGCCGTAGCCCGCGTCGCCGAATATCATGCCGAAGAAAATAACAAAAAAGAAAAGGAAAAAGCCCGAGATGTCGATCTCGTTGTAACCCGGCACCACCTCCAGAAAGTCCGTCAGGGGGCGTATCAAGCTTGCCAGCCGGTTGTTTTTCAGCTTAGTCGGCACCATATCGTCAGCGCCCGGATCATCGGCCAGGAGGGCCCAGTTGTTTTCCGCCGCGGCCCGCTTCACATGCCCCAGATCTTCCTGGGGGACAAAACCGGTAAACCAGGAAAGGGCGTATTCCCGGGGTATCTCCTCCACCCGCTCAAGGGCCGCCCGGGCGCTCTCGTATTCAATATGCCCCTGAATATCCGCCATGTCCTTTTCCAGGGCGGGCATACGGTTGGCAAAGGCGGCAAAACGGCTGTCTATGGCCTTGATCTCCCCGGTCAGTTCCTCCATCTCCGCATCGATCTCCGCCAGGGATTTCTCGGGAAGGGCCAGGGGCGCCAAGCCGGGGATCTCCTTATCCAGGACCAGGATATAGACCGAATCTTTGTCCCGCCCCATGAGGATATACCGGGTATCCGGGGGAATGTTCTCGAAAGCCTGGGGGGAAAGCTCGTAGATGAAAAGGGAAAGACCGGCTTCCGCCAGTTCATGAATGGACTGGGGCTTAAAGTTCCCCCAGCGCCGGATGCGCTCCCGTTCCCGGCCCAGAAGGGTCAGCCGATCCTCCATGGCCTTCCTCTCCCTGCCCCAGCCCACCAGCAGGTCGATAAGGTCGGGCCGGGCGGCGTCCGCCGCGTCTACCGAATAAAAATCCGTCTCCGCATTCACCGCGTCGCTGACCCGGCGGCCGAAAGGGGGCCGATCCTTCTGGGGCGCCTGCTCCTCCTTCTTCCGGGAAGCCTTGGCGGGCCGGATAAGGGCCATGGCGCTGTCCCCCCGGGCTTTCCGGTCGAAGATCTTCGCCAGGGCCTCGGAGGAGACGTTCCGTTTTTCCAGGTGCAACACCCCCAGCTCCCGGAGCCTGTCCAGGGCTTCGTCCTGGGTCTTATCCTGAATAATCAGGGACACCTTTTTCATGGGTACTATCATTTGGCGGCCCTCTCTAGCCCGGTCTTGGCGATCTTGCCCCGCACCACCGCGGAGGTTTGCTGATCCCCCAGGTACACTTGAATTTTTTTGATGTTTCCCCTGGTCTCGGGGATCTTGATCTTCTCGAAAAGGTTCACCCGCTGGGTGGTGATCCGCAGCTCGTGGTCCAGCCTGCGGCGCTGTTCCTCCACCACTTCGGCCTCCAGATCCACCAGGAAGGCCTGCTTGAGCTTCTCCACCGCCAGATCGAGCCAAAGGGGGGTACGGGCCAGGTCGTAGGAGGCGGTTTCAAAATCGGCGCCTTCAAACAGGGGGATTGCCACCCCGGCGATATTGCCCTGGGCGGTCTTTATCCGGGTAATCCTGAGGATCTCCGGGGTAAAGATCCCCTTCTCCCCGAAAACCCCCACCCATTTCTTAAAGGCCTCGTCCTGCCGTTCCCGCTCTTCCCGCAGTTCCCTGATCCGGGCTTCGGTGGTACGGATCTCCCCCTGAAGCTGCTGTTTTTTCAGCATCAGGGTGGGCAGGTAGCGCTGGTACATTTTGAGGGAGTCTTTCTGTTTTTTCAGCTCATTTTTGGTAAGCTTGATCTTCGCCATGGATGCCCTTAATCCTTCTTAGGCCAGAATTTGTCGATGAGTTCGGTGCGCAAACCGGTTTCCTCGGGACTGAAACAGTCGGCCAGGATCTCCCAGCCCAGATCCAGGGCCCGTTCCAGGGGGATATTCACCGAAAGATCCATCATTTGCCGCTCGAAAGATTCCCCGTATTTGAGCAGCTTGTCGTCCCAGGGGGTCATGATAAAGCCCATGGCCTTCTTTTCCAGGGTATCCCGGTAAGAGGAGTAGAGCTTGATCATCCCGTCCATAAGGGCCCGGTGATCCGGCCTGGTCTTGCCGTTTACCTGCTGCTTGAGACGGGAGAGGGAACCGAAGGGTTCGATACGGCCGTTTTTCAGGTAATACTGGCCTTCGGTGATGTAACCCGTATTGTCCGGCACCGGGTGGGTTACGTCGTCGCCGGGCATGGTGGTTACCCCCAGGATGGTGATGGAGCCGGAGGTATCGAAGTCCACGGCCTTTTCGTAACGGCTGGCAAGCTGGGAGTACAGATCCCCCGGGTAACCCCGGTTACTGGGAACCTGCTCCTGGATAATCGAGATTTCCTTCATGGCATCGGCAAAGTTGGTCATGTCGGTCAGGAGAACCAGCACGTCCTTGTCCTGGAGGGCGAACTGCTCCGCCACCGCCAGGGACATATCGGGGATCATGAGGCACTCAACCGTGGGGTCGGAAGCGGTATGGACGAACATCACCGTGCGGGAAAGGGCACCCCCCTCCTCCAGGGTATCCTTGAAGAAAAGGTAATCGTCGTATTTCAGCCCCATGCCGCCCAGGATGATCACGTC
>JAITQR010000001.1 GCA_031288815.1 Treponema sp. | reverse complement strand
GCCGGCCGGGAGGGAAGTCCCGGCATGGTGGTGATGTCCCCGCAGAGGGGGTAAATAAAGCCGGCCCCGGCGGCCAGCCGCACTTCCCGGACGGGGAGGCGCCAGCCTTTGGGAGCGCCTTTAAGCCGGGGGTCGTGGGAGAGGGAGTACTGGGTCTTGGCCATGCAGAGGGGCAGGTTCCCGTAGCCCTGATCCTCCAGGGCCTCAAGCTGTTCCCGGACACCCTCGGCGTAATCCACCCCCTCGGCGCCGTAGATGTCCCGGGCGATAGTCTCGATCTTCCCGGTTAAGGTTTCGTCTTCCCGGTAAAGGGAGCGGAAATTTTTCGGCTGGTGGGCGGCCATCTCCACCGCGCCGGCCAGATCCATAGCCCCCTCCCCGCCCAGGGCCCAATGTCTCGTCACCGCCGCGTCCACGGCGCCGGCGGCGAGGCTTTCCCGGCGTATCAGATCCCATTCCGCCTCGGTATCGGTGGGAAAGGCGTTGATCCCCACCACCACGGGGACGCCGAAGCGGCGGGCGATACCGATGTGGGCCCGCAGGTTGGAAAGTCCGGCTTTTAGGATCTCAAGGTTTTCCTCCCGGTAAACCCGGGGCAAAGGCTTGCCGGGACTTACCGCGGGTCCGCCCCCGTGGCTCTTCAGGGCCCGGACAGTGGCTACCAGGACCACCGCGTCCGGGATAAGACCCGAGGCGCGGCATTTTATGTTGAAAAATTTCTCCAGTCCCATGTCGGAACCGAAGCCGCTTTCGGTAACCACATAATCGGCGTAACGGCCGGCGATAAGATCCGCCACAATCGAGGAATTGCCGTGGGCGATATTGGCGAAAGGCCCGGCGTGGACAAAGGCCCCCTGGCCTTCCAGGGTCTGGAGCAGGTTCGGCTTAATGGCGTCTCTGAGGAGTACCGTCATGGCCCCGGCGACGCCGAAATCCTCGGCCTTCAGGAGCTTCCCCTGCCGATCCCTCGCCACCACCATGCGCCCCAGCCGGGCCCGCAGATCCCCAATGTCCGAGGCCAGGGCCAGAATCGCCATCACCTCGCTGGCCACGGCAATCTCAAACCGGCTTTGCCGCAGCGGGCCGTCGGATCGGCCCCCCAAACCCACAAGTATGTTTCTCAGGGTCCGGTCGTTCATGTCCAGCACCCGGCCGATGCTTACCCCGTAAGGATCGATATCCAGCTTGGGGAGCCCCTGTTTTTCAAGGTAAGCGGCGGGCCAGCGGGATTCATGGTAAAGCCGGGCGTCCACCGCCGCGGCGCAGAGATTGTGGGCGGCGCTTACCGCGTGAATATCCCCGGTAAGGTGGAGGTTAAGATCCTCCATGGGAATAACCTGGCTGTACCCGCCCCCGGCCGCCCCTCCCTTAAGGCCGAAGGTAGGCCCCATGGAAGGCTGCCTGAGGCAGGCCGCCGCCGTTTTTCCCAAACAGCCCAGTCCCTGAACCAGGCCCACGGTGGTGGTGGTCTTTCCCTCCCCCAGGGGGGTAGGACTTATGGCGGTAACGTTGACGTACTTCGCCCGGCGGGGCGGCAGATCGGGAGCCCGGAGGATCCTCCAGTCGATCTTTGCCTTGTACTTGCCGTATTCCTCCACCCATTCGGGAGGAATTCCCATCCCGGAAGCCACCGCCGAAACGGGCAGGGGTTTAACCGCCTGGGCGATTTCGATATCCGACGGGATCGGGTTTTTCTTTTCTGCCGCCATACTCTTGTTTACCGGATGTATACCCTGGGCACCCGTTTACCGATGCCGCAGGTGATTTCGTAGGGAATAGTACCCAGTATGTCCGCCATTTGGGCCGCGTCGCCGGTTTCCCCCCGGGATCCGCCAAAGACAACCAGCTCGTCCCCGGAGTGGATCCCATCTCCCCCGGGCCCCAGGTTGACCATGCACTGATCCATACAGATCCGGCCCACCAGGGGATAGGATCTCCCCCCGATGCTTACCCGCCACTTCCCGCTTAAGCCCCGCCGCAGTCCGTCGCCGTAGCCCAGGGGGATCGTGCCTATCAGGGTATCTTCCGGGGCCGTCCAGACGCGGCCGTAGGACACCGTCTCTCCCCGGGACAGTTTTTTTATCAGGGTCACCGCGCTGCGCAGTTCCATAACCGGCTTTACCGGAACCGGTCCCCCCGAGCCCGCCGTGGAGTACCCGTAGAGCAGGATGCCGGGGCGGACCATGTCAAACCAGGCATCCCCGTGGAACGCCAGGGCCCCCGAATTGGCGGCGTGGACAATGCCGGGATCAAAACCGGCGGCCTTAATCGAATCCACCGCCTCCCGGAAACGGGCAAGCTGCGCCTTGGTATAGGCCAGATCCTCCGGTTCCGGGGAATCGGAAACCGCCAGATGGGTAGCGACGCCTCCCAGCCGGAGCGCCCCGGCGGAGGCGATACGGGCGGCCATCCCAGGGGCCTCAGCGGGGCGGCAACCGGCCCGGCCCATGCCCGAATCGATCTTCAGGTGAACCGTCAGATTCTTCCCCGCCGCCTTCGCGGCCCGGGCAAGGCTCCCGACAAAGCCCGGATCTGAGACAAAGGGGATCAGATCCAGATCGACAAGCTCCGGCAATTCCTCATCCAGGGGCTGGGAAAAGAGCAGGATCGGCGCTTCTATCCCGGCGGCCCGCAGTTCGGCGCCTTCCTGCACATAGGCCACCCCAAGGTACTCGGCCCCGGCTTCCAAAGCGGCCCGGGCAATGGGAAGGGCCCCGTGGCCGTAGGCGTCGGCCTTGACGGGAACGCAGATCTTCGGCCCTCCCCCCACCCGCTCCCTTACGGCCCGGATATTTTCGCGGAATACGTCAAGATGGATAACAGCCCGGCTGGCCCTCATAACCCGATAATACGCCGATACCCCCTATATCCGCAAGCCGGCGTATTACCCCCCTGTCTTTACTCTTTGAATATATTATACTCTTTATTTGAATACTATATCATATATTATTGACTAAAAAGATTGAAAAAATATTGACGGTTTTCTGATATGTGAGTATCCTATTAATTAGCGGGGAGGTAATTTTGACCATACAAGAAAAAATTCGTATCCTGCTTGTTCGCCGGGGTAATATGTCGGAGGCGGAGTTATCCCGGCGCTTGGAAAAAACACCGCAAAACTTTCACCGGAAGATGAAGGCCGGAAAATTTACCAACGCGGACCTTGAAAAAATTGCGGCGGTTTTGGATTGTACCGTTACCCATACGGAGCCGGTTTTCAAGATGAACGATACCGGAGAGGAGCTATAGCCATGGATGAATACACCGTTTTATTGACTTGGGACGATGAAGCCTATGTCTGGCTTGCGTCCAGTAAAGACGTACCGGGCCTCGCTCTGGAAGCTGGTTCCCTTGACGCTCTTATGGAGCGCGTGAAATATGCGGTTCCCGATCTTTTGGACCTTAAAAACACGGATATTAAAATCAACTTCAAGGCGGAACGGCTTGCCGAGGTACATGTTTAACAATGGCGGAGTACGAAAAGAAAGTCCGGGAAGTCTTAAGACAGCATGGGTTTGTCTTTCACCATCACGGCAGAGGCGATCATGACGTATGGTTCAAAGCCTCTGCCAATATCAAGGTGACTGTTGACGGCAAAATCAACAACCTCGCCCTGAAGGGCGAAGTATGTTGTTCTCCCGCAGTGGTTAGACTCAGGGCTTAATACCTTAAAAACGCCCTAAAGGGCGGGGTATTAAACCCTTCGCTACGAATAAAGTCCCGGCACATGGCAAACCAGATTATGAAAGAGGCGGGGATAGACTATCACTTTTGAGACGATCTTCAAGACAAACGACACCGGGGAGGAGCTAGTACATTGATTGAACTAAACAGTCGGGTAAGAATGAAACCAGAAATAAAGAATATTAACCACGAAGGCGCACAAAGG
>JAITQR010000319.1 GCA_031288815.1 Treponema sp. | reverse complement strand
GGGCTTTGAGGAGCCCCGGGCCGCCTACCGCTACGATCCAAAAGTTTACGGAAACCGGGTATACAGCGCCGCCGGGAAACCGGACAGGGAGGCGGAGCTGGTCTACGGCCCCAACATTACCGACTGGCCGGATATGGAGGCCCTGGGGGAGAACCTGCTTTTGAAGGTCGTGTCCTTTATCACCGATCCGGTAACCACCACCGACGAGCTTATCCCCTCGGGGGAAACATCCTCCTTCCGATCCAACCCGGTGGGGCTTGCCGAATTCACCCTTTCCCGGAAAGACCCCGGCTACGTGGGCCGGGCCAAGGCGGTACAGGAGGCGGCGGCAATACTGCGGGAGGGGGGGATTATCTTTGCCTCCGGGGGAGACACCGGATTGCCCGAGCTTACCCGGGTTCTGAAAAGCCTGAACCGTATCGCCGGGGAGGAGAGGAAATTCCAGTTCGGCTCGGCGATTTTCGCCCGGAAACCCGGCGACGGAAGCGCCCGGGAACAGGCGGCGAGCTGCCAGCGGGTTCTTGGGGGACTGGCGAATTTCGCCAACGAATACGCCACCAAACGTTACCGCAGTAACCTTATCAACTGGGGTATTCTCCCCTTCAACATCGAAGGGGAGCCGCCTTTTAAAAACGGGGACTATGTGTTTATCCGGGGGATACGGAAGGCGGTGGCCTCCGCCGCACCGGAGACGGAAGCCTGGATCATCTCCGCCAGGGACGGAAACGCGGCGGCCTTTAGTCTCAAAGTACCCGGACTTGAGGATTCCGAACGGGAAATTGTCCTGGCCGGGAGTCTTATCAACTACAACCGGGCCCGGACTTAAAGGGGCTTAGGGCCGCCAGGATCTCCAGGGCCTTCCGGAAAGCGGAACCGGGTGTTTTGAGTTCCCGGCTCCCCCGGGTGATCTTGCAGAGGGAGATTCCCAGATCCTTGGCTATCTCCCGTTGGGGGATCCTTTTATCCAGCGCCTTAACCAGGGCCCAGCGGGCGGCGATGTCGGCGGTTTCCGCCGGGGTAAGGAGGCAGCGTAAAAAAGATTCCACAAGAACGCTGTCGCCGATTTTCGCCAGGACGCCGGAAAGCTCGGCAAGATTTTCGTTTACCCGGGGATCGTCAAGCTTCATGGTTTGACTATAGCCCTTTTCCCGCGCCCGCGCCATAAGGCCCTTTTTACCCGCTCCGCCAAAAGGCGCGTCACGCCGCCCGCCGGAAAAACGGTAAAGGCTAAACCCGTTTCCCCTGGCGGTAGTCGATTATCTCCTGTTCAACGCCCCTGCCGGTTTCCTCTCTCCGGCGGATAAGGGCGGACAGCTCTGGAATAGCCTCCGTGTCTTGCCGGATCTTGAGGATCTGGCGGAGCATAATTTTATTGAGGGGTCTTGACAGGGGGAGGTAGCGATCAAAGGTTGAAGCGTCCATTCTAAACGGGGAAACCGGGCGCTCGGCGATATCCATGATATTCTGGAGGATGAGGATGCCGTCGGGGTCAAGGTCGCCGGCGTGGAAAAAGCGGAACCCGGAAGCGGCAAGGATCCTGATCAGCGCGGCGGCGGCCTTGTTGGGATACCCGCCGGTGTATAAAAAGCAGTCATACTGGATATCCCCGTCGGATCCGTAATTCAAGGGATCGCCCAGGGCGTAAAAAGTTTCCTTGTTTTCCACGGTTAGAACAGTTGGGGCTTTCCCCCCGGTTATGGTTCTGACGCTCCGGATCGCCCCGACGCTTTCGGAGGGAAGCCCCAGGATAAGGCCGGCGGCGTTGACCAGGGGCGGCAGATCGCCGTTTGGATATTCCAGGCTGATCCTCCCCGAAACAAGGGCTTCGGGAAAAGATCGTTCAAGAAAAGAAAAATCCGGCAGCGGGACGCCCTGTTTTTGGGCCTGGGACAGGGCCGGGCCAAAGAGATCCAGGATGGTTTCCATGCGTTTTGAATCGTTGTAGAGGGATACCGACAGGGCCCTGGTGGTCATGTTCCCGCTGTTACCGGGGGAAAGGAAAACATCGAGAAGGCTGGCAAAGTCCTCGGCGGCCTTGAGATCCATATCCCACTTTACCTCCCGGGAACTGAACTGTTCCGCCAGGTACTCCAGAAAAGCGATGGTTTTCTCCGCCGTAACTCCCCCGGCGGGGACAGTTTCCCTGTCCAGGGACATAAGTTTTTTTCTGAACAGCAAACGGATAGACTCCGCCTTGCGTCTTGGTTCCATCACGCCAGATGCTTCAAAAAGTTTTTCCATGTTTACGCAGGCAATAGTTTTGAGCCTTTCCCCTTTTCCCCGTTTTTCCCAACTCAGGCTGACAAGCCCTTTCCGTTCCAGACTTTCCGCGGCTTCAAGGTAAGATTCCTTTTCGTCCGGATCCGCCAGATCAAAGTCCGGAAAAATCGAAACCGAACGGAGCCGCATGGAATTTTTACACACCTCCCCGGTGACTTCGGCCCGGGAGCCGGAAACCGAGTAACGGCTGATAAACGCGTCGGCAATTTTCTTTTCCCAGTCATTCATGGATTTACGCCTACTTCAATGTCTACCGAATCCGCCCCCTCTAAACCGGTCTCCCCGTCCCGGACATGGCAGTCCCGTATTTTTACCGCGTTGCCGTAACGGCTTATCACGTTTATCCGGTCCATATAGGGGCCTATGGCCTCTATCTTTTCCGGGGGAACCGAGGTGATGATCTGAAGATTCAGATCGTTGTAAAAGGCCAGGATCTTTCCTATCCGCTCGTCGTCCATCCGGTTGAAGGCCTCGTCAAAGATGACAAGCCGCACGGTGCTTTCCGGACGGGCCTTGTAGAAACGGTAAAAGCTCGCGGCGATGGCCACGTAATAGGGGGTCTGGGATTCGCCGCCGGATTTTTCCTTCAGTACCCGGGAGAGGGAAAGCTCCACCGGCACGCCGGTGTTTTCGTCAATGTTGTCGGTCTCCCGTATTTTGATGTCGTAGTGAAAGTAGGTGCGGTAATCGCAGATGTCCCGAAGCTCCCGGGAGTCCAGGGGGGCGTTGAGTATCCGGTCAAAGAGATCCTGCGCGGCCTTCCGCTCTCCCGGATCGGCAAGCTGTGAAAAGAGCCCGTCCTCCATGCTGGGAATTTTGGCCGCCTGCCGGATAACCTCTATCTGCCCCTTCCGCTCGCTCAGCTCTTCCAGGGCAAAACGGTACTGATCCCTGCCGAAATGCAGGGTACGGAGGATCTCGTTGATCTCATCAAAGCTTTCTTTCGCCTCTTCGATATGCTCGTTCAGGCGGGAAATGAAATGGTCTTTAAATTCTTTTTCCGCGTCCTGGTACGCCTTGGCTATCTTTTCCCGGTATTCGGGGAGTTCCGATGTCTCCAGCCGTTTTAGCAGGGTCTCCGCTTCGGCGTTTTCCGAGGGGTCTACGGGCAAAAGGTAATGAAATTCATCGCTGTAATCTGCCACCAGTTTGTTGTACTCCTTTCTCAGTGATTCGGTACGGGTTTTAAAATTTTTTAAAGTGGATTCGTAGGTATTGGTAAGTTCGGTTATGCTGTTTTTGGAAAGCCTTTCGTCCGCGTAGGCCTCGCATTCGCCTATCAAAAGGGGATGATCGTTTCCAAAACCCTTTATGGTTTCCTCTTTTTCCTCCAGCGAACGGGTAAACCTTTCAAGGGCGTCCTGGCAGTCGGAAAGCTTTCTGTTCAGATCTCCCCAGGTTCTCTGCAGGCGCACGTCGTCTTCTTTCAGTAAGCCTATTTGTCCGTCCAGATCTTTCCGCTTTTCTTCCAGTTCCCGGAACGACTGGGTGTCAAGCTCCGCGAGTTCCCCCCTGGCCCGGTCAAGATCCTCTTTCAGCGCCGCGCCGGCGGCGAGGGACGGAAAGAGGTACTTGAGCTCCGGCAGGGCCCGGGTGACCCGATTGCGGCAATCCTCATGGCCCGCCGCCTCCCGTTCCGCTTTTTCCGCCCGGGCAAATTCCCCCTCCATCCGCTCCGCCTCGGCGGCAAGGAATCTCCGCCGTTCCTCCAGGGCCGATCTTCCCAGATAGTGGCGGCGGTAGATTTCTTCTCTGATCCGGGACGCCGTGTGGTTTGTGTAGGTCATACACTCCCGGGTAACCGCCGAATCGAAGTGCTTGAGGTTCGTGATATCCGCCCGCATTACCCTGCCCAGGGTGTAGTCAATGTATATACGAGCGTAACCTTCGGCCTTAACCAGTTCCGCCAGGGAGCCCTCCTTTGCCCCGGCGCCCCGCATCTTTTCAATGTTCGGGATAAAGGCCCCGGCCACCGACCGGGGGAGGCGGTCGTAGATATCCAGCGCCCTTTGAAAATCACCGGGCTTTACCAGGATCGCGAAACGCCGGGTGTTAAGCCAGCCTTCCACCGCGTCTACCCAGGAAGGATCGGCAATCTCCGCCGCCTCGGCCAGGAAGAAGGCTTCGATATCCGCTTTTTCCAGGGCGGATCTCAGTTCCCTGGGGGCGTCGGGGTAGCGGAGAATACCCCGTTCCAGATCGACCAGCTCCGCGCGAATATCCCGCAGGGCGGCGGCGGCTTCCTCTTTCTTCCTTTCCGCCCGGTATTTTTCTTCCCGGTACTGTTTCGCCTCTTCTTCGATAGCGGAGCTTTCCTCGTCAAATTTATCCGTAATCCGGCGGCCCAGCAGCGCCTCGCACTGGGATCTGAGGTTCCCGAACCGTTCCGCGTTTTGCTCTTCTTTGGCGAGATCGTTTTCTATCCGCTTGATTCGCTGGTTTATCTCCTCGTACAAACGGTGCGCGTCGTTCGCCGCCAGGGCCATATCGGTCGCCCGGAGCTCCCGCTCAAGATCCGCCCGTTTCCGGCCTAGGGACGAAATTTCACGGCTAATAAAATCAAGCCGGTTTCGGGTTTCCACCAGCTCCACGGCGGCGTGCGCCTTCCCCTGTTTTTCATTTTCCTGCTCAATTCTAAGCTTCAGGTATTCCTGCTTCAGTATAAGGCCGTCGTAGTTCCGCCATTCGGCGGCTTTGAGGCTTATCTTTTTCAGCATGGCTATCCGCGCGATTGCCCCCTTGGCCTGGCGATCCGCCTCTTTGTAGTTTTCCAGGTTTTGTTTCATGTCCTGAATGGATACGGGATTCTCGTCAAGGATAAAATCGCAGACAAACTGATCGATGGAATCCAGGGGCTTGAACCCGATGGAGCGGGTCAG
>JAITQR010000275.1 GCA_031288815.1 Treponema sp. | reverse complement strand
CGCCGCTTGGCCAGGGAAGTGATTTTTTCCATGGTCGCGGGGCCGGGATACTCGTTCTCTATTTCGGGCATGAATAATCTCCTTGTATAAGCAGGGATTATCATATAAAAAAAGATCCTGAATGACGAGTAGGAAGACCGGCGGCCTGTCGCGCCGGCGGGTTTCTGCGCCGTTTTGCGCCGCGAAAATCCGATTATCCGGCCCGCCTGGTCTTGCCACAGGGGTTTTACCATGTTTGATGTATTGCTGAAAAACGGCCGTATCGTTGACGGAACCGGCGCGCCGGCGCTACAGGGGGATCTGGGGATAAAGGACGGCCGCGTCGCCGCCCTGGAGAGCCGCATAACGGGAAACGCGGGGCGGGTTATTGAACTGAGGGGGGAGCTGGTGGCCCCGGGCTTTATCGACATTCACCGCCACGCCGACGCGGCGGTTTTCCGCCCCGGCTTCGGGGAGGCGGAACTGCGCCAGGGAATCACCACCATCATTAACGGGAACTGCGGCCTGAGCCTTGTTCCCCTGCCCGCCTCCCGCCGCGCCGAAATACTGGACTTCCTGGCCCCGGTAACCGGAACCCTGCCGGAAAAAGACGGCCAGGGAAGGCCGGTCCGCTTTGAAAGCTTTTCCGAATATGTTTCCCTGCTCAAGACCATGGCCCTGCCCTTGAACGTGGGTATCCTCGCGGGAAGCGGAACCACCCGGGCCGCGGTGATGGGTTACGGCGGCGGGGTACCCGGGGAGGAGGATCTGGGACGGATCCACGTCTGCCTGGAGGACGCCCTTGCCGCCGGCGCGCCGGGGGTTTCGGTGGGTTTTTCCTACCTGCCCGACATGCACTACAACGCCGCCGGATTGGCCGCCGCCCTGGCCCCCCTGTCGAAACGGGGAGGGCTCTCAAGCGGGGCCGGTGGAAGGCCCCTGGTCTCCCATGTCCGGGGGGAGGGGGATCTGCTCTACCCCTCGGTGGCCGAGGCGATAGAAGCGGCCCGGCTTCTCCGGATCCCCCTGCGGATAAGCCACTTCAAATGTATAGGCCGGAAAAACTGGGGGGCCGGCCTTGAAAAGGTTATCGCCCTTATCGAGCGGAACCGGGAGGAGGGTATGCGGATTGACTGCGACGCCTACCCCTGGACCGCGGGGAGTACCCAGCTCCTCTGCGTGCTTCCCCCCTCCTTCCTCGCCGGGGGAATCGGGGAAACCCTCCGCCGCCTCCGGGACCCGGAAGAGCGGGCCGGGTGCCGCCGGGCCCTCTCCCGGCCGGGCGGGGATTTTGAGAACGTCGTCCTCGGGGTAGGCTGGGAGGCAATCTACGTTACCGGCCTTGGGTCGGAGGAGAATCGGCCCCTGATCGGGAAAAGCATCGCCGAGATCGCCGCCATCAGGGGGACCGATCCCTTTGACACGGCCTTTGATCTGCTGGCCGAGGAACGCTGTAACGTGACCATGGTGGATTACATCGCCTGCCAGGAAGACATAGACCGGATCCTCCGGCTCCCCTATACGAGCATCATCTCCGACTCCCTCTACTCCGGCAGGGGTCTCTCCCACCCCCGGACCAACACCAATATATCCATGGTGTTTCATGAACTGGTCTCCCGCCGCAAGGTACTGAGTCCGGAGGAAGCGGTGCGAAAGCTTACCGGCCTTCCCGCGGAGGCCATGGGGCTTAGCGGCAAGGGCCTGCTCAAGCCGGGCTTTGACGCGGACATAGCGATCTTCCGGCCGGAGAATATTTCGGCCCCGGCGGACTATGTCAAACCGGATCGTTTTACCGCCGGATTCGACTACGTTTTTATCGCCGGCCAGGCCGTGCTGGAGAAGGACAGCCTTACCGGCCTTCGGCCGGGACGGTACACGGGGCTTTGAATCCCGGTTTCCGGAGCCGCTGGAAACACGGCGCTGGAAACGCGGAATTGACAGGCCACCGGCGCTGGTATATTTTGAACCAAATAAAAGAGCCGCCAATAATTTAGAGCCCTTATTGGCGATTCTAAATACCAAAGGAGATGATTGTATGAGTATTCAGGTTGTACCTCTGGTTATCGTGTTGGCCTATCTGGCGGGCTTGCTCCTGATTGGCTATCTTTGCAAACGGTTCTTCATAAAAACCAGTACGGATTTCCTTTTGGCCGGACGGCGGCTGGGAGTCTTTTTTGTGGCCGCCAGTCTGGCGGCGAATAATGTGGGCGGCGGCAGTACCACCGGCGTGGCTGCCCGGGCCTTTGCCGGATGGGGGCTTTCCGCGGGCTGGTATGTTCTGGCCGCTTCCATCGGCGTTGTTCCCCTGGCCTACTTCGCCCCGAAGATCCGCCGAACCTTGGCCCACACGATACCGGAAGTTATACGCAACCGTTTCGGCCATGTGGCCGGAACCTCAACCGCGGTACTGAACATCGTATCCCTTTTCTGTCTTACCGCCTCCCAGATCCTCGCGTCGGGAACAGTGGTGGCTACCCTGGCGGGTATTCCCCTGAACGTATCCATACTGATAAGCGGTACTATCATCCTCTGTTACACCGTACTGGGCGGCCTTATGGCCGACGCGATTAGCGATCTTGTTCAGTGGTTCATTATTTTCTTCGGCCTTCTTATCACCATGTTCTTCGTGGTAAACGGCGTCGGCGGCTTTGCGGTTCTGGCGGAAAAACTCCCCGCGAAAACCATCAGTTTTACCGGCGTCGGGGCGGTTACCATCATCAGCCTGATGATCAACTATTTCTGTACTTTCCTTTCTGGCCCCGAGATGATCAGCCGCTTCTATTCCGCGAAGGATGAAAAAGCCGCCCGGGACGCCGCCTGGCTTTCGGCGATCTTTATGGGGCTTCTGGCTTTTATCCCCGCGGTGATAGGGCTTGTCGCCCTGGCGATGAACCCCGGGCTTGACGACGGAAAGGGAACCACCGCGCTTATGTGGGCAACCACCAACTACGCCCCCCAGGTAATTGTCGGGCTTGTGGCGGCCTCAATTATTTCCGCTACCATGTCCAGCGCGGACTCGAATCTGCTCTGCGCCTCCACCATGTTTGTAAAGGACATTTACCAGCAGTACATCAATCCCGATGTGGATGACCAGAAACTGATCCTCATCACCAGAATATCGAATGTGGTTGTCGGCCTGGTGGGTTTGTCCGTTGCCCTGTTCAGGATCAACCTGGTAACCCTTAATCTGTTTGCCTTCGCCCTCCGTTCATCGGGGCCTTTCGCCGCCTACGGCCTGGGGCTCGTCTGGAAGGACGCCACAAAACATTCGGGGCTGGTCTCCATCATCTGCGGATCCGTCGCCGCCGTGGCCTGGCAGCTCGCCAGGGAACCCTTCGGGATTCTGGCCATCGTGTTTGGCTGCGCCGTGGGGGCCCTTTCCTTCTGTGTGACCGTATTTGTCGAGAGAAAGATGGGCGTAGAGGCTGCCCCCAGCCCGTTCCCCAAGGGATAAGGAATGATAGATCTATCCGTTAACAAAACTGTTCTTGAAAAAAACATCGCCAAGGCGCGGGAAAACAGGATTATTATCCCCACCTTCAGGCAGATGAAGGATCCCGAGGGCCGGGTTCCCGGAAAGATCAAAGACCGGCTCGGGAAAACAGGGCTCTGGGATCTGGATCCGGTGAACCTGTTCCGGATTACCTGGAAAAACGAGCCCGTGGAATCGGGGGGGCTTTACGGGAAACCGAATTGCGTTGAGCTTCCCCCGGCGCTTACCGGCGTGGCGGCCCGGATTATCTGCCTGGCGGGAAAGTACTTCCCCACCGGCTGCCATAAGGTGGGGGCGTCTTTCGGCTGCCTGGTTCCCCGGCTGGTAACCGGCCAGTTTGACGCCACAAGCCAGAAGGCGGTATGGCCTTCCACGGGGAACTACTGCCGGGGAGGGGCCTTCAACTCAAAACTCCTGGCGGTGGATTCGGTAGCCATACTGCCCGAGGGGATGAGCCGGGAACGTTTCGAGTGGCTTAAAACCATCGCCGCGGAAATTATCGCCACCCCGGGAACCGAGTCCAACGTAAAGGAAATTTTCGACAAGGTGCACGAGATCCGCGCCACCCGGAAGGACGCGATGATCTTCAACCAGTTTGAGGAAATGGGAAATTACCTCTGGCATTACACCGTTACCGGCGGCGCCATCGCGGAAGCCTTTGAGGGCCTCCTGGCCGCCGACGGCCGCAGTAATTTTGCCGGTGTCTGCTTTACCTCCGGTTCGGCGGGAACCCTGGCAAGCGGGGACTACCTTAAACAGCGTTACCCCCGGAGCAGAATCGCCGTGGGCGAAGCCCTGCAGTGCCCCACCATCCTTAACAACGGTTTCGGCGCCCACCGGATTGAGGGCATAGGGGACAAGCATATCCCCTGGGTACACAACGTAAAAAACACCGACATGGCCATCGGCATTGACGACAGGGATTCCATGGCCCTGCTCCGGCTCTTCAACGAGGAGGCGGGAAAGGAATTCCTCCGCCAAGAGGCGGGCCTGAATCCGGAAACGGTGGATTCCCTGGCCCTGATGGGGATCTCCGGTATTTCCAACATGCTCTGCTGTATCAAGTTCGCCAAATACTACGAGCTCGGCCCCCGGGACGTGGTAGCCACGGTGCTTACCGATTCTGTGGACATGTACCGTTCCCGGGTAGAGGAACTGCGGCGGGAAAAGGGGGAGTACCGGCCCATCGACGCGGCGGCGGATTTTTCCGGAAGCCTCCTGGGCGAGGGAACCGGCAACATGCTGGAGCTTACCTACCCGGAGCGCAAGCGGGTGCATAACCTTAAATACTACACCTGGGTGGAACAGCAGGGCCGGGGCGCGGAAGAACTGGACGCTCAGTGGTACAACCAGGACGAGACCTTCCTGGCGGTGCAGAAGCAGGCCGACGCCATTGACGGGCTTATCGACGAATTCAATCTCCGTACCGGGCTGCTTTGAGGTTTTATGCGGAATGTTTTAAAAGCGGCCTGTATAAGCTGCGGCGCGTCTTACGACGCGGGGGAGCATACCTACACCTGCCCTCGTTGCGGCGGCGTCTTAGAGATCCTTTACGATTACGATTACGTCAAATCGGTGTTCACCAAAGAGACGCTGGCGGGGCGGGATTTTACCATGTGGCGCTACCGGGAACTTCTCCCCATCGAGGAAGGATCGGCCTTAACGCCCCTGCGGGTCGGGGGTTCCCCCCTTTACCGGACGGAAAGCCTGGGAAAGATCCTGGGGCTTAAAAACCTGTACGTCAAAGACGACGGGCTTAATCCCACCTCAAGCCTGAAAGACCGGGCCTCGGCGATAGCGGTGGTACGGGCGAAACAGGCGGGGATGGATACGGTAGCCTGTTCCTCCACGGGGAACGCCGCTTCCTCCCTGGCGGGAAACGCCGCGGCCATGGGACTCAGATCCTTCATCTTCGTGCCCCAGCGGGCCCCGGCGGGGAAGCTTGTGCAGCTCCGCATGTTCGGCGCCAATCTCATCAGCGTAAAGGGAAACTACGAGGACACCTTCAGGCTTTCCGCCCAGGCCATAGAAAAGTGGGGCTGGTACAACCGGAACGCCGCCATAAACCCCTACCTTTCGGAAGGAAAGAAAACCGTGTCCCTGGAGATAGCCGAACAGCTTGGCGCTGTCCACGGTAAGTCCGATCCCGTTTCCGGCAGGAGCGGTCCCGGTTTCGGCAAGCCCGAGTTCAGGGCGCCCGACTACGTGGCGGTTTCCGTGGGAGACGGCTGTACCATCGCGGGTGTGTGGAAGGGTTTCAAAGACCTTTACGCCATCGGCTTTATCGACAAACTGCCCCGGCTTATCAGCGTCCAGGCCGAAGGCTGCTGTCCGGTGAACCGGGCCTTTGAGACCGGGAAAGCCCTGGAGCCCATGGAGGAAAACACCATCGCCGACAGTATCGCTGTGGGGGTGCCCCGGAACGGGGAGAAGGCCCTCCGGGCGATCCGGGAATCGGAGGGTATCGCGGTGAACGTGAGCGACGGGGAGATCCTCGCCGCCATGAGGCTTCTGGGGGCCGCGAGCGGGGTCTTCGGGGAGCCCGCCGGGGTAACCGGCCTCGCGGGACTCGGAAAGGCCGCGGCGCGGGGACTTATCCCGGAAGACGCCCTGGTAGTATCGGTGGTGACCGGCAACGGGCTTAAGGATGTGGCCAGCGCCCAAAAGGCCGCCGCCGAATTGGGACAGCCCGTCAGCATCTCCGCGGACATGGGACTTTTGGTTGAGGAATTCGGGCGGCGGAATATCAGGCCCTGACCGCGCGAGGGGGGAGAAAAACCCGCCATGCGCAGTATTGCTGATTTTATC
>JAITQR010000264.1 GCA_031288815.1 Treponema sp. | reverse complement strand
GGAGGGGAAGTGATCGAGATCCCCTACACCCAGGGGGTCAACTCCGCGGCTTTTCACGAAGCCATACGGGCCATCGGTACCACGCCGGACATCAGGCTGAAAACCCTGCGCCGCCTTTTGGACGCGAAAAAGCCGCTGCGGATCATGGAAGCCCATTCGGGGCTTTCCGGGCTCATCATCGAGAACCTGGAACTGGAGAAGGAAGACGGCCTCCGCAGTTTTGACGGCATGTGGTCCTCCAGCCTTACCGATTCGGCCAGCAAGGGGAAGCCCGACATCGAGGCGGTGGATCTGACCACCCGGCTTCAGGATCTGACCAACATCCTGGAATGTACCACCAAGCCCATTATCTTTGACGGGGATACCGGGGGGAAGAGCGAGCATTTTGTGTTTACCGTCCGCACCCTGGAGCGGAACGGCGTCTCCGCGGTGATCATCGAAGACAAGATGGGGCTTAAAAAGAATTCCCTTTTTGGAACCGAGGTAAACCAGGATCTTGCCCCCGTTCCGGAATTCGCCGAAAAGATCAGCGCCGGCAAGCGGGCCCAGGTTACGAAGGAGTTCATGATCATTGCCCGGCTGGAAAGTCTTATCGCCGGGGAAACGGTGGACGAGGCCCTGACCCGGGCCCGGGCTTTCGTGGCCGCCGGGGCGGACGGGATCATGATCCACAGCAAGGAAAAATTCGGGGAGGACATCCGGGATTTCTGCGAAAAATTCCGCGAGGAATATACGGAAATTCCCCTGGTTCTGGTTCCCACCACCTACAGCCGGTTTACCGAAAAAGAACTGGGCGCCTGGGGAGCCTCGATCATCATCTACGCCAACCACATGCTCCGGGCTTCTTACCCGGCCATGGTGAACGTTGCCCGCAGTATCCTTGAACATGAACGGGCCCTGGAGGCCGACAAACTCTGTATGCCGATTAAAGAAATTATTGAATTGATTCCGGGAGGAAAATGATCGTGAAACGAGGGGCGCTTGTTTTTTTTGTCCTTGCCTGCCTTGGGTTCCTGTCCTGTAAAAAAGGTGACGATAACAGCGTTATCATCTTTACCAGTACCGAAGATTTCCGCACCGAACACATGCGGGAACTCCTGAATGAAAAGTTCCCATCTTACAACATTACCCTCCAGGTGCTTTCCACCGGGAACCACGCGGCCAAGCTTAAGGCGGAAGGCGCGGACACGGAGGCGGATATCATCCTTAACCTGGAGACCGGCTACCTGGAGGGGCTTAAGGATACGCTGGCGGATCTTTCCTCTTTCGATTCCTCCGAATTCCTTCCCGAATTGACGCCGGAACACCGCCGCTACCTTCCCTGGGACAAGTCTTCCGGGGCCGTTGTCCTTAACAAGGATAAACTCCGGGATCTGGGGCTTCCCGCCCCGGGGAGCTATGAGGATCTCCTCGCTCCGGCCTACCGGGGGCTTGTTTCCATGCCCAACCCCAAAACCTCGGGCACGGGCTACATGTTCCTGGTAAGCCTGGTGAACGCCTGGGGGGAAGACGCGGCCTTCGCCTATTTCGACCGCCTGGCGGAAAACATTCTCCAGTTTACCACCTCCGGTTCCGGCCCGGTAAACGCCCTTATCCAGGGGGAGGCGGCTGTCGGCCTGGGGATGACCCTGACGGCGACCCAGGCGATCAACAGCCGGGGGGTTCCTTTCGAGATGCTCTTCTTTAGCGAGGGGGCTCCCAGCATCACTACCGGCATGGGGATCGTCAAGGGCAAGGAGGGGCGGCCCGCGGTACGGGAAGTGTTCGCCTTTGCCATGGACAAGCTTGTTAAAGACGATAAGGAACTCTACTGCCCGGAACCGATCTTTAAAAACCAGCGAAACAACATCCCTAACTACCCCCGGGACATTCCCTACGCGGACATGACCGGGGTTTACGACACGGATCGGAAGGAGCGGCTTCTTGCCCGCTGGAAATACTGAAGTTCCGCCCCCGGCGGCCCAAAGATCCGGCGATCCCGGCGGATCTCCCCTCGCGGCCCCCGGCAAGCTTGAGGCGCGGAATTTGATCCAGGTTTTCAACCGGCAGGAGGTCTTGCACTCCCTGAATTTTACGGTTCGGGACGGGGAGTTTCTCTCAATCCTGGGCCCCTCGGGCTGCGGCAAGACAACGATTCTGCGGATCCTTATCGGTCTCCTTGCCCCCAGTTCCGGCGCGGTCATCAAAGACGGCGTCGATATTACCGGCCTTGCCCCCTCAAAACGGAACATGGGGATGGTGTTCCAAAACTACGCCCTCTTTCAGAACATGACCGTGCTGGGAAACGTGGAGTACGCCCTTAAATTCCACCCGGAACTCAAGGCCCGTTCCCGGGAGGCGGCGGAAAGCATTATTGAGCAGGTGGGCCTTACCCGGCACATCCACAAGAAGCCCCACAAGCTTTCCGGCGGCCAGCAGCAGCGGGTGGCTATCGCCCGTACCCTGGCCCTTAAGCCGGAAATAATCCTCTTCGACGAACCCATGTCCGCCCTGGACGCCGCCACCCGGCTCCTCCTCCGGGACGAGATTAAGCGTATCCAGGAAAGTTTCCGTACCACCATGATCTACATTACCCACGATCAGGAGGAGGCCTTTGCCCTTTCGGACCGGATCATGGTGATGGATCACGGAAGCGTCCAGCAGATCGGCGCCCCCGCCGACATCATCAGCAAGCCCGCCACGGATTTTGTGCGGGAATTTGTACGGGACAACCTGCGCCGCAAAATAGACTCCCTGGTGAAGTATGCCGGGCTCTAGGAGCGGTTTTACGCGCCGGGCGCGGCGAACTGCCGGGGCCGCGGGAAGTTCCGCGGCGGTAAAGCTTCTCCTTGCCGCGATACTGGTATCCACGGTTATATTTCCCCTGGCCCGCATGCTTTTAAACATGGCAAACGCCGACGTGGCGGGGATACTGCGCTCCTCCCAGTTCCGGGAAGCCCTGGCCCATTCGGCCGCCGCCGCGGGGACGGCCACGGCGATCTCCATCCTTATCGCCTATATTTTCGCCCTCTGCGTGGTCCGTACCGGGATGCGCTTCCGGGAGATCTTCGCCGTCTTTGTCACCCTTCCCATGCTTATCCCCTCGATTTCTCACGGCATGGGGCTGGTGCTGCTCCTCGGCTCCAACGGGATCCTCACCCGGTTTTTTGGGTTTACCCATTCGATTTACGGCTTCTCCGGCATCGTCATGGGTTCGGTGCTCTACGCCTTTCCCGTAGCGTTTCTGATGCTTGCCGATATCCTCCGCTACGAAGACGGCGCGCCTTACGAGGCCGCGGCGGTCCTGGGAATTCCCAAAAGCCGTCAGTTTCTGTCGATTGCCGTCCCCTATCTCCGTAAGCCTTTGATCTCGGTGGTGTTCGCCACCTTTACCCTGGTATTCACCGATTACGGAGTACCCCTGATGATAGGCGGCCGCTTTACCACCCTGCCGGTACTGATGTACCAGGAGGTCATCGGCCTGCTTAACTTTAGCCGGGGATCGGTAATCGGCTCTTTTCTGCTTATCCCCGCGGTAATCGCCTTTATCTTCGACGTGCTCAACCGGGATCGGGCAAACCAGAATTTTGTGGTTCAGGAAAAGGCCAAAGGGGAAAACCGCTTCCGGGATACGGCCGCCGCCCTCTACGCGGCGGCGGTTTGCCTGCTTATCGCCCTGCCCGTGGCCGTGTTCGCGGTTCTCAGTTTTGTGGAAAAGTATCCCCTGGACATGGGTTTTTCCACGGCCAACATAAAAAGAACCCTTAACATGGGGGCCGGCGGGTTTTTGGCCAATTCCCTGATCATCGCCCTGGGGGTCTCGATCCTGGGCACGGTACTGTCCTACCTTGTCGCCTGTTTCACCGCCCGCACCGGGGGAAAGTCTTCCAGGCTGCTGCACCTTATTTCCATCACCTCCCTTGCCATTCCCGGTCTGGTGCTGGGACTCTCCTACGTGCTCTTCTTCAAGGGTTCCCCTATTTACGGCACCCTTGGGATGCTTGTCCTGGTGAACATCGTACACTTTATGGCCTCCCCTTACCTTATGGCCTACAACTCCCTGGGAAAGCTCAACAGTAATCTTGAGGATGTGGGCCGCACCCTGGGGGTGGGACGCTTTTACATTATCAAAGATGTACTCGTCCCGGAGACAAAGCTGACCATCGCGGAGATGGCCTCCTATTTTTTTGTCAACTCCATGATGACTATATCGGCGGTGTCCTTCCTCAACACCGTACACAATAAACCTATTTCCCTTATGATCACCCAGTTCGAGGCCCAGCTTTTTCTTGAGGGGGCGGCCTTTGTTTCCGTCCTTATCCTGGCCTGCAATTTTACGGTGAAGTGTCTCGCGTATCTTCTGCGGAAAATGATAAACAGGGCGCGGTAATACAGCCTGTTCTTGGGGATTTTTATGGAGCTGACCAGAGCCCAGTTCGACATTCTCGGTTTCCTCGAATCGGCGAAAGGCGGGACGACACAACGGGGTATCGCCAAGGCCACGGGTCTTTCCGTGGGGACGGTGAACCAGACCCTCGCCCGGCTTACCGGCGCGGGCCTTACCGTCCGGGGCCGGATCGGTCCGGCGGGGATCGCCGCCCTGGAACCTTACCGGGTACGGCGGGCCGTTTTTTTTGCCGCCGGTTTTGGCGCCCGGCTCGTACCCGTTACCCTGAACACCCCCAAGTCCCTTATCCGGGTAAAAGGGGTGAGGATCATTGATACCCTTTTGGACGCGGTAATCGCCGCGGGGATAGAGGAAATTTTTATCGTCCGGGGGCATTTTGGGGAACAGTTTGACGAGCTTCTCCGCAAGTACCCGGGCATACGCTTTCTGGAAAACCCCCTTTACAACGAGTCAAACAACATCTCAAGCGCCATGCGCGTCCGCCACCGGCTGCGGAACGCCTATGTGATGGAGGCCGATCTCCTGCTCCGCAACCCCCGGCTCATCACCCGGTACCAGTATTCCAGCAACTACCTTGGCGTTCCCGTGGAACTTACCGACGACTGGTGCTTTGAGACGAAAAACGGGATAATAACAAAACTGCGGATAGGGGGCCGCAAGTGCCACCACATGTTCGGCGTCTCCTACTGGAACCGGGAGGACGGCGCAAAACTCGCCGATCATATCCGCCAGGTCTACGAGATGCCCGGCGGCAGGGAACGGTACTGGGATCAGGCCCCGCTTGAGTACTTTAAGGGGGACTACGCGGTAGCCGTGCGGGAATGTACGTTTGACGACATCGCCGAGATAGACACCATTTCCGAGCTCAAAAGGCTGGATGAATCGTACTAAAGCTGTTCTGAAACTTCAGTTTCCGAACAACTAACCGCTTGGAAACTGTTTAGCGTTCCTTGCCGCGCGCTATTGCGGGTGCGTCCGGGAAACGGTAAACTGTAGCTATGAACAGGAAACTGCCCCTGGGGATACAAGATTTTGTCAAAATACGTCAGGAAGGTCTTTGCTATGTGGACAAGACCGCCCGGATATATCAGCTTATCACCAATGTCGTTGGCCCGGTGTTTTTGTCCCGCCCCCGGCGCTTCGGAAAATCCCTGCTCTGCTCCACCCTGGGGGCCATCTTCGGGGGACGGAGGGAGCTTTTCGGGCCGATGGCCGGACAGCCCGCCCTGGCGATAGACGGCCTTGACTGGGACTGGAAACAGTACCCGGTTATTCGCCTCGATCTTAATACGGGGGATTATACCCAGGGCCGCGGCGAGTTGGATGTTACCCTGCACGACAACCTTGAAACGGCGGCCGGCGCCTACGGTTTATCTCCCCGGGGAGAGACCCTGAGCTCCCAATTCTCACGCCTGATAAGGGAGTTGTCCGGAAAATACCATGAGCGGGTGGCGGTCGTTATCGACGAATACGACAAACCCCTGTTGTCCACGATAGACAACCGGGAACTCCACGCGGCCATGCGGAACGCCCTCAAAGGTTTTTACAGCGTACTGAAATCCGCCGACGAATACCTGAAGTTTGTTCTCCTCACCGGGGTAACCAAATTCTCCCAGGTAAGTATTTTTTCAGACCTGAACAACCTGGTGGACATATCCCTGGACGGGCGTTACGCGGATCTCTGCGGGATAACCCAGGAGGAACTGGAGCGGGACTTCGCGCCCGAGATAGATGAGGTCGTGAGGGAAAAAAAGCTGGACAGGCAGGCCTATCTGGAGCGGCTGAGGCGGTTTTACAATGGCTACCGTTTCTCCGAAAGACCGGAGAAGGTCTACAATCCCTTCGGTTTGCTGAATCACTTTTACAACGGCGGGAGGTTTGACAGCTACTGGTTTGCCACGGGGACGCCGGGTTTTTTAATAAAACTGATAGCGGAACAGAAGATAGACATACTCGCTTTGGAGAAGAAGCGGCTTTCCCTGCTGGGGATGCAGAAGTTCAATGTGGACAACATGGACGCCCTGTCGGTGCTGTACCAGTCCGGGTATTTGACGATAACGGATTACCGGGAAAATTTCGGGGGGGAGTACACGCTGGACTACCCGAACGAGGAGGTGCGGGCGTGTTTCGCCGAAGCGCTGCTGGAGGGTTATGTGGGAGCCTCCGGAGGGGAGCTGAACGCTCTCGTGACAAGGATCCCGCGTTTTCTTTCCGAAGGGAACGTGGAAGCCGTTATGGAATCGCTGCGGTCATTTTTCGCTTCCATTCCCTACGGGATACAGATAGGAGCGGAGCGGTATTACCAGACGGTGATACACCTGGTGTTCCGGATGCTGGGCCTGTACTGCCAGTCGGAGGTGCAGACCGGGGACGGCCGGATAGACACGGTAGTGGAAGTGGGGGAATACGTGTACTGTTTTGAGTTCAAGCTGGGCGGGGAGGGAAAGACGATAAGCGCGGAAGACGCGCTGGGGCAGATAGAGAGGAAGGATTACTTGCTGGGCTGGCGCGGGAGAGGGAAGGAACTGGTAAAGGTTGGGGTAGTGTTTGATTGGGAGAAGCGGAATATTGGGGAGTGGAAGGCGGAGAAGGAAACCGGGTAGTTGGAGCCTCTCCACAAAGTCGGTTACGTTATGGGCAGACTTTAATGAAGCTCACGCGATAGAGCCCTTTCTGGCCAGTATGATGAGGAGGGCGATGTCCCCCTGCCGTACTCCGGGTATCCGGGCGGCCTGCCCCACGGTGAGGGGACGGATCCGGGACAGTTTTTCTTTCGACTCGGCGGAAAGCCCGCTGAGGGACCGGTAGTCCAGGTTGGGATTTAACTTGATGGCGTCCATTTTCATCATCCTTCCGGCCGCCCGTTCCTCCTTAATAATGTACCCGGCGTATTTGATGTCCAGGACGCTTCGTTCAAGCCATTCGGCGGGGTAGTTTTCCAGTTCCGGCGCGTAGGGGAGGGTGTCTTCCAGGCGGACTTTCGAATCGGTAAGGGC
>JAITQR010000235.1 GCA_031288815.1 Treponema sp. | reverse complement strand
TTTATCTCCACTATGTCCGTCTTCCCGCGGTACTCTACCGCCAAATCCATGCGCCCCCGGCCCGCCGCCGCTTCCCGGCTCACGTAGCCTCCGCCGTTTGTTACCCGTTGTAAAAAGGCCGTTAAAAGCAAATGGGGAAAGGCCTCGGTAAAACCGGGATCCCCTTCCAGCACTTCCGAATGCCGCCGCCAGAACTTCACAAACTCCCGCAGTAAGCTATCCATGTCCAGGGTCCCGTCTTCCCTTTCCCATTTCCATGACGACGGCGGCGGCAGCATGGCATAATAGGCGGAATTCAGATGCCGGGTGATGATCTCCTCGTAAAGAGGATTGGCTATCTTGTAACCCCCCTCCTGGTCATAGCGGATCAGCCCCATGTCCAGGGCCTGTTCCACCGCCGGGTTGCCGCTGGCCAGGGACAGGTCGAACTTCCCCGTGATAATGGTCTCCAAAATGGCGCGGATAGAAGGATCCCCCAGGCGGTAGGCCAGGGATTCAAGGTGGGTTTCCCGGGCGGCTATCATCTGCCGCCGGGCTTCCCGTATATGATCCAGCGTTACGGTCTCCCGGCTGTCCTCATCGAGAACCCGCATAGTAGCCCGCATAAAGAGCGAATTCACTATCCAGGGCTGGCCGCGGCTCTGCTCCCACACCTGCTCAAGGGCTTCTTCCGTGATTCCCTGCCCCGTCTCCCCGGTCCGCTGGGCGAAGAGACGCCCCACATCATCCCGCGAAAAATTACCGATAACCGCCGAATCGCTTTTTATGTTAAACGGCGAGCCCGGATTGACGGGTACGCCTCCCTTGGCGGCGGTTATGTAATCTTTCAGATCCCTCATCCCCACCAGCGCCACGGATACGGGAAACTGCCCTACCCCCCGGGCGGCAAACCCTCCCCGCAACTGCCTGAGAAAACTGATAAGCGTTTTATCCACCAGGACATCCGTTTCGTCAAATAATACCACCAGCGGCTTCGGCGCCGTCAGCTTCGCCCAGTCCCTGAGTATGTCGCTCAGCATGCTGTTCACCGCCGCGGTCCTCAACCGCGGAACCTCCAGAGAAGCCGATTCGGCGTATTCCTGGATGGCTTTGCACAGATCCGGCATCGACCGCTCCGGATCGGATACCCCCTGGCACCTCTCCAGGCTTACGTAACAGGCTACCGCCTCCGTGCCCCTGTTTATCTCGGTCATCCAGGATTGCAGAAACGTGGTCTTCCCCGTCTGCCGCGGCGCGTGAAGCACCCAGTACAGCTTGTCCCGGATGTACCGGTGCAATTGCGCCCCTACCAGGCGTTCCTCGGGGGGCAGCATGTAGTGATCGCAGGGGTTACAGGGGCCGGTGGTGTTGAAAAACCGTACCGGACGCTTGAATGGTTCCTTCATGACCTTATTATAATCATGTCGGGACAGATTTTGATTGTACGCGAAGGGTACCCCGCCCGGTCCGTGGCGGGGTTGGTTGACGCGAAGCTCTTATCCGCTTAACCGTGGATCTCCCCCTTTAGGCCTTTACGGAACGGGCGGCCGAAGCCTTGGCCGGGACGGAGACGGGACGTTGTCTTTTCGCCCGTTTTTTCGCCTGAATATCCCAGAAATTCACAAAGCCCGAGGCGATAAAAACGGTGGAATAAACGCCGCTGGTCATACCCACCAGAAGGGTCAGGGCAAAGTCTTTCATGGAACCGGAAGTAAAGACAAAGAGGAATGCCACCGCCAGCATGGTGGTAAGGGTGGTAATAATGGTCCGGCTTAGGGTTTCGGTAAGGGAACGGTTAAGTATGGCATCAAAAGAATCGTCCGGGTAGATCCGGCGGGTTTACCTTATCCGGTCAAAGATAACAATAGTGTCATTGATCGAATAGCCCAGTATGGTAAGAATCGCGGCGATAGTTGTGGTATTAAATTCCATCCTGGTCCAGGTTACAAAGGCAACCATGATAACGGCGTCGTGGATAATGGCGATTACCGCGCCGATAGCATACTGGGGCTTAAACCGGACGGAGGAGTAAGCCAGGATAAGGAGCAGGGTAAGACCCAGGAGAATTCCAGCCTGATCGGTAAGGTTCTTGGAGAACCGGGAGCCCACATAGTCGGAGCGGATAACCGACACCCCGCCGCTGCCAAAATAAGTTTCCAGTATGTCAATTACCTGGTCGCTCCGGGTTCCGCTGTCGCTTTCAGCTTCCTCTATGCGGATCATAAAATGCCGATCCGCTTCCTGGCCGACCTGCTGAACCTGCACGTTCCTTCCCAGGCTGCCCAGAGCCTCCCGGACATCCTGAATCGGGATAGGATCGCTTCCCGGGCTGAGGTAATGTACCACAAAGGGATCGGAACCCAGTTGGGGGTTCCCCCTGGCGCTGTAGAGAAGCCACTGGGTACTGGTATCCGCCGAAGCCCCGGGACTTGCCGACAGGCCCTCCACCTGGTTCAGGGCGGAAGTTAAAGCTCCCAAAGTGGGGTAGGCGGCATAGGAAAACTGGCGGGTAACCCCTTCCACCCCCGCGCCGGAGATCACGATGTAGAGGCTGCTCCGGTCAAAGGACACGGCGGCGTTCCCCTGCCCCTTCCAGGTAAGGCCGAAAGCCGTGGGGGCAAACTGCACTTCCTGGATAAGTCCGGCCTGGAAATCAACCCCCAGGTTAAATCCCCAAAGCGCGTAACCCACGATTCCGAAAACCACCAGGATCAGGGAAAGGATCGCGGAGGGAAGGAAAAACTTCGAAAAACTGATAATCCGTTTCATTACTTGCCTCCCCCTACGGCTACAGGCTCGGCGCCGGTCTGGGAACGCCAGGAAACCGATACGTTCTTGCTGCCCAGTACATCGGTTCCAAAATCAAAGATAAGCCGGGAGACAAAGAGGCTGGTAAATACCGATGAAAAGACCCCGATGGCAAGACTTACCGCGAAACCCTGAATAGGGCCGGAACCGAGCTGGGAAAGGAACAGGGCAGCGATAAAAGTGGTAATGTTGGAGTCCATAATTGCCCAGAACGCCTTGTTGAAGCCCGCGTCAACCACGGCCCTGCGGCCCTTGCCCAGGCGCATTTCCTCCTTCATCCGCTCAAAGATGATCACATTGGCGTCAACCGCCATACCGATGGTAAGGATAAAACCCGCGATACTGGGAAGGGTAAGGGTAAAGTTAAAGGCCGAAAGCACGCTGAACATCAGGTAAAAATTGAGAACCTGGGCCAAAACGGCGTTGATCCCCGAAACCTTGTAGAAGACCAGCATAAAAGCCATTACCGCGGCAAGACCGCCCAGAAGGGCGTAAAGACCCTGACGGATAGTATCCGCGCCCATGGCCGCCCCAATGCTCTGCTGGTTGGCAACTTCCAGTGTCACCGGCAGGGCGGCGGTTCTCAGGATAAGGGCGATATTGTTCGCCTCGTCCATGCCGAAGCCGGTAAGCCGTACCGCGTCCCGGATGGCGGTCTGGATAATAGCCTGGGACTTCACCCGGTCGTCCATAACAATAGCCAGCGGTTTCTCCACATTGGCGGAGGTGAGTTTGTAAAATATCTCCCCTCCCTCGCTGTCCAGATAGAAAGTTACCTCGGGTTTACCGTCCAGATCGTTCCGCTCCACCTGGGCGCTCCTGATGTGGTTACCGTCAAGGCCAACTTCCTTTTTTACCGCGGTATAACCGGTCTGTTCATCCAGGCCGTAGCGATCCTTGGTATAGACTCCCAGAACCATGGTATCCGCGGGAATGATGGTAGGATCTACCAGGTTCCCCACACCGTCGAAAGTGGTGGTAGGATGGGCCTCGTAATAGGCGGCGAAAGCTTCCGACGCTTCCTGATCCACAATGTGAAAGGCCAGACTGCCCTTCCCCATGATGATATCGTTTATCCGTTCAGGATCGGCGGTTCCGGGGATCTCCACGTAAATCTGATCCTGGCCCTGGGGCCGGATCACCGGCTCGGTAAGGCCGAAACGGTCTATCCGGCTGTTCAGCACCTCCAAAGCCCGGTTTATCGCGTCCTGGCGATCCTCCTCCGAAAGATCCCGACCAAGCCGTTCCCGAAGATCCGCCAGATCCGCCTGAAGGACGATGGAAAGTCCGCCGGAAAGATCCAGGCCAAGCTGAATCGCGTTCTTTTGAAGATTTTTCAGGGCGAAGATATCGTCCCGGTATCTGGATTCAATGGCCTCCAGGGCTTCCGCCCGGCTGGAAAACGCGTTAAGGGTGGTTTTGGCGTCCCATTTTTCCGGGGCCTTGAACTTGTTCTCCCTGTAGATCCTCTTTGCCTGGGCAGCCAGGAAAGAAAACCGTTCCGGAAGTTCCCCTCCGTTTTGGGCAAGATCGAGAAGTTCCTGCAGATCCGCCCGGGCCGTGCGGGAAGAATAGTTCTTTATCTGTTCCCGGGATTCCAGGGCCAGGGCCTGCTTCTCCTTGGGAACCATAAGATACCAGCGAATGGAAGGGAGGAGAAACACAAAACAAATCACCATCGTCACCAGGACGATGAGGAAACGGTACCGTTTACTCATTACATCGCTCCAAATCGGTCAAAATTTACGGTAAAAAGACCGCGTCAATTTCAAGACCCGGTTAGTTTTTGGCATTCCCGGAGGAACCGGTGTCAGCCGGCGAGTCCGATCCGGATTCGTTTTTTTTCTCGTCTTTTTCGGACTTGTCCTCTTTAGCCTGGCTTTCCACGGATGAAATAGCGCTGCGGCTGAATTCAAGTTTAACGTTGTCATCAACCCTGAGAATCACCGTGTGATCCTTGGTACTCTGGATTGTCCCGTGAATGCCCCCGATGGTAACCACCTTGTCGCCTTTTTTGAGGGCGCCCAGCATCCGTTGGGTTTCTTTTTGCTTCTTGTTCTGGGGGCGGATAATAAGAAAATAGAAAATGGCGATAATAGCGGCAAAAGGAATCAGGCTGGTAACAAACTGGGCCGGACCCGGAGGCGCACCTCCCGTACCCTGAGGAGCCGCCATAAGAAGAGAGAACGCGAATAAATTCATAACAATAACTTCCTTGACCAAAGATAATTGAGCCTCACCATATCATGGGGAGAAAACAGGGTCAAGGTACGCGTTTCCTTTGCTTTTTCCCGTATTGTGCTATAATACCCCTTCAACGAATAAGGAGAGTTTAACCTACAGGAGTGTTTATGAATCTGCAACGTCCAAACGGCAATGACGCCACCCGCTCAGCCAACCGTTCCCGAACGGTGGTTCCCT
>JAITQR010000197.1 GCA_031288815.1 Treponema sp. | reverse complement strand
TGGGAGGGAAAACCGGCCCCCCCCATGCCCAGGATCCCCGCCTCCCGAATCCGGGCCAGGGCGTCTTCCCTGGAGCATGTAAAGGGGTCCAGGGGCGGCATGTACTCGGTTTCCAGACTGTCCGCGCTGGGGTCCCCCGGTTCCGCCTCGATAACCACGCAGAGGCCCTCGGTGTTGTTGGACTGGGTTCTGGGTTCGATTTTCTTTACCACCCCGGAAATCGAGGCGTGAACCGGCACGGTCATGGGGCCGGGACTCGCCCCCTCGGCGATCTTCTGGCCCCGCCTGACCTTTTCCCCCACATTGACCAGGCACTTGTTGGGGGCCCCGAAGTGCTGGTTGACCGGTATAACCACCTGGCGGGGAGCCGGAGTCAACTCCACGGGCATCCCCTCGGTGGCGTGCTTCCGGGTGGGGAGCTTCAAACCCCGTTTGAACGTGTTCGCCATTTAAGGCTTCTCCTTATGGCAACCTGAGCTGGTTCCAAGATTTGGTTGTTTTGGAACTGCCTCATCTATAAAAAAACAAGAGGTAAAAAAATCTTACGGGAGATCCCCCGCTTGGTCAAGGGATAAACCGGCGTAAAACGCTTTCATTTTTTGTATTTTACTAAAATTGTAAGGATTAGGGGAAACAGGATTACGCGCTTACAGATCCGCTGATATTTTGATTTTTTGTAATTTGGTACAGCCGCCGGATATGGGCAGAATTACTGCGCTTCCCGTTTAAGCCCGAAAATTTTAGGGAACGGTGCGTGTTTAACAGAAACAGGCGCCGTCTGCCGCGGAGACATCCCCCGCCCCGGCGCTTCTCCGCCGGCGCTTAATTCCGGCCGGGCCGTCCGCATGGCGTGCCCCGGCCGGCGAAAGCGTTTCTAAGCGTCTGTTGTCCGGGAACCGGGGTTTCCGGACAACTCTGTTAAACACCGCGGGCTAAGGGCGAACCGAGCCGCCGTCGGGAAACCGTGTCAGGGTCCAGAGCGGCAGGGCGTCATCGCAGGGATATTTGGCCGCCTCTTTTTCGTTAAAATCGACCCCGATGCCCGGCCTGTCGTTGACGTAAAGATAGCCATCCTCCATCCGGGGAGCGCCGGGGAATACCGACAGGGAAGCGTCCGTCATTCCGTTAAACCATTCCTGGATTCCAAAGTTGGGGCAGCTCAAATCCACATGGATATTTACCGCCGCGCCGACGGGAGAAAGATCCCCCGGGCCGTGCCATGCGGTACGGACGCCGAAAGCCTCGCAGAGCTTCGTCAGTTTTACTGCGGGGGTAATACCGCCAATCATGCTGATGTGTACGCGGATATAATCAATAAGCCGGCTGGACACCAGGGGAAGCCATTCGTTGCTGTTGACAAAGAGTTCCCCCATGGCCAGGGGAACCGAGGAGGCGCCGCGGATACGCTCGAACCATTCGGGCTGTTCCGGGGGCAGGGCGTCTTCCAGATAAACCAGATCAAACTGCTCCATTTTTTTAGCGAAACCCACGGCGTCTATGGCCGGCAGCCGTTCATGAATATCGTGGAGCAGCCCGATCTCCTGTCCGAATACGGTCCGGGCCTTTTCAAAAAGCTTTAAGACAGTCCTCATATAGGCTTTGGGATCGTAATACGCTCCCGGGAGGGCGCCTTTAGGAGAATGGAGGGCGTGCCCCTTGCCGCCGTAACCGCCGCACTGGAGCCTTATGTTTCTGAAGCCCTGGGCCTTGAGCCCCTGGGCGGATTCGACGGCCTCCTCTACCGTCGCGCCGTCGGCGTGGGTATAGGCAAGGGCGGCCTCCCGGCATTTGCCGCCCAAAAGCTCATACAGGGGCAGGTTGGCCATCTTTCCCTTGATGTCCCAGAGCGCCATATCGACACCGGAAATCGCGTTGTTGAGGACGGGCCCGTTCCGCCAGTAACTGGAAACCATGGCGGTCTGCCAGATATCCTCAATACGGTTTACCTCTTTGCCGATAAGGAAAGGCTTGAGGTATTGTTCCACCGCGGTCACCACCGCCAGATAGCGCTGGGTAAAGGTGGCGCAGCCTACCCCGTAAAGGCCCTCTTCGCTGGTAGTAAGCTTCACGACTACCAGGCTGATCTTTTCAGGCGCCGTAACAAAGGTTTGAACATCTTTAATCGTAACCATACTATGCTCCTTGGTTTCTGTTTTTAGCGGTTGTTGTCCGGAAACCGGGGTTTCCGGACAGCCCTATTGTTTAACCGCCCCCGCGGTCAGGCTGCTTACAAAATACTTCTGCAAAAAGAGGAAGATTAAAAGAAGCGGTATACTCGAGACTATGCTTGCCGCCATTAAGTCGTTCCACATAATCCGGTAAAACCCGTTCATCTGGCCAATGCCGACCGGCAGGGTCTTTAAGCTGTCGTTGGTCATAAGTATCAGGGCGAACATATACTCGTTCCAGCCCTGTATGAAGGCGTAAATAGCCGCCGAGATTAATCCCGGCAAGGTCAGGGGCAGAATTATCCGCCAGAAGGTCCTGAACCGGCCGCACCCGTCAATCAACGCGGCCTCGTCCAGCTCCTTGGGAATGCCTTCAAAGTACCCCATCATCATCCATGTCAGCATGGGAATGGTAAAGGACACATAAACCACTATCAAACCCGCCAGGGTATTGATAAGGCCTATTGTTTGGAGCACTTTGTAGTAGGGAATCAGCATCATGATAGACGGAAACATTTGCGTAACAAGAAGAAAGGCCAGCAGGGCCCCCCGGCCGCGAAACTTGAAACGCGAGGTTCCGTATCCCGCCAGGGTTGAAAAGGCAATCGAAAGAACCGTTGAAAAGACCACCGTCAAAGAACTGTTTTTAAACCATGTCAACATGGGATAGTCTTTCCAGATGGACAGGAAGGCCATAAAAGTCGGTTCCCGGGGGATAATGTTTATTTCCCCCGAACCGGTAATTTCGGCCATGGTTTTGAAAGCGGTGGACACCATCCACAAGAGCGGCATAACAACTATAAGGACGCCGCATATAAGAACGCCATAGACAACAGGCTTGTTCGAGGACCCGGCCGGTTCTCTCGCGGGTACCGCGGCTTCCCGTCTGACGATTCCCGGCGATTTTTCCTTTGTTTTCTGTCCATTCATTTTTTTAGCATCCTCCGGTACACAAGACCAATGATTACGCAAATGATAAAAACAACCGCCGCGCCTGACGCCGCGGGCCCCCATTCAAAAAACTGAAAAGCCTGTTTATATATTTCGATGCTCGCCACCGTAGTGCTGCTGCCCGGCCCTCCCGTGGTTAAAAGCCAGATAATCGTGAAATGCTTAAACCACCATACGGTATCGAGAATCAGGGTAACCATTAAGACCGGTTTCAATCCGGGAAGAGTCACATGGCGGAACAACTGGCGTTTTGAACAGCCGTCGATCATCGCCGCTTCGTACAAATCGGCGGAAATTATCTGAAGCCCCGCCAGCACCTGGATCATAACCAGGGGATACCCTTTCCAGATACAGGTAAGTATCACCGTGGCGAAGGCGTATAACGAACTTGAAAGCCAGAGTACCGGCTCGTTGATAATTCCTAACTGGAGAAGTATTCCGTTAATGAGTCCGTAATTGGGGTTGTACAGCCACTTCCAAAGCAGCGCCACGACCACTTCCGGGAAAAGCCAGGGCAGGAGCAGCACGGCGCGAAACACTATGCGGTATTTGATGCGGGTGTTCAGGGCCAAGGCGTAAATAAAACCCAGAATAAAGTGGCCGGAAACCACAAAAAAGGTAAAGATAAAAGAACGGGCTATGGACAGCAAAAAGCCGCCGTTCCTGAGAGTGTCGGCATAGTTCAACAACCCGGTAAAACGCCATCTGTTGACCAGATTGGTGTTAAAGAAACTGATAAAAACGCCGTAACAAAGCGGATAAATAAGCAGAACAAACATGGTTATTCCCGCGGGAATGACAAACAAATACGCGCTTATTCTGTCTTTAAGAAACAGAGTGCTGCTTTTCAAGGCTTTACCCCTCCTGCTGTGGGGGAACAAAAAACGAAGGGCCGCCCGGCGCCGCGCCGGCGCCGGAACGGCTCGCTGTTATTCGTATTTTTTAATCACCGCTAAAGCCCGCTGCCGGGCCCGCGAGGCGGCCTCGTCAATGCTCATGCCGTTGGCGATGGTGTTCTGGTAGGCTTCCCCGATAATATCCTGAATTTCGGGGAATCCCGGATGTTCCGGAAGCATGTAGCAGTAGTTTAAGGCCTCAACAAAACCCTTCATGGCGGGGGTGTTGAGTTCCGGGGAATTGGCCAGCGATTTTTTTGTCGGGGTCCGTCCCGAAACATTGTTGAAATAGAGACTGTTGCTGTCGGACGTAAAGAAGGTCAGCCACCGGACAAAAGCGTCTTTGTGCTTGGATTTTGGATTAAAACTGTAGCCGTTCTGTCCGAAGGTGGAAACATGCTGCGTCTCCCTGGGAATAAGGGCGCTTCCGATTTTGCCTTTCAATTCGGGGTTCTGGTTATAGATGGTTCCTACCGCGTTGGGTCCGGTGATCATCATGCCGGTTAGGCCGCTGGCAAAAGACTGGGCCGCTTCAGGATAACCGGTTTCAACGACACCCGGAGGGGAAACCTTGTCAATCACGGCGAAATCGGTAAACATCTTCAGCATTTCTTTAAATTCAGGCGAGCCAATATCGGTCGCCCAGGTTTTATCGGGTTTCTGATACAGCTCCTTAATGCCGAAGGTTCTCATCATGTAGAGGAACCGGCCCGCGGACGAACCGTTCCGCATGCCAAGCTGGGCAAACCCGTAGCGGTCAGGGCGGCCGTCTTTGTTGGTATCCTCGGTGAAGGCCCTGGCAACCGTTTTAAAATCCGCCCAGGTAACCGGGGGCTTTAGTTTTTTTGCCTCAAGCCAGTCGATCCGGTAAATCAAAGCCGGGGGAGTGGCGAAGAGGGGAAGGTATACCAGGGTATCGCCTACCGAAGCGTCCTCCAGGGCGGCGGGCACAAAGGCGTCTAATTGTTCTTTGGGGAAAACATTCCGCAGGTTTTCCACAATCCCTAACTCAAAGGCCTTGGTTTTGTATTCGGTAGCCATAAAAAACGCGTCCGGCAAATCGCTGGCGGTTGCCAGGGCGGTAAGTTTGGCGTACAGCTCATTCATCGGTACGCCGCTAAACGTAATCTTAATGTCCGTATTCTGTTTTTGAAATTCCTGTACCACATGCATTTCCGCCGGGCCTTCAGGGTTTTCTGTCTGAAAAACAGAAAGAGCCCGCAGTGTCGCCACTCCTCCTGCCGCGGCCGGACTTTTATCCGGTGTTCCCGCCGCAAACGCGGCGCCGGCGGCAAGGGCCAGCGCCAAACACAATCCAGCAAGTTTCTTCATCTCTACTTCTCCTTCCGAAAAAATTAATAAAGCTGTTCGGTAACTTCAGTTTCCGAACAACAACCGCCTGGAACAAAGAGGGAGCCCCATGGTCCTTCTTCCGCAAGATCTTCCGGAAAAGCTTTTTTCTGTTATTCCCGTAAACACACCATGGGCCTTATGCTTTCCGCGGATCGGTCTTTTCATTTTTGTACCGATGCTTTCCCAAGACCCGCCGGGTTTCGGGAAAAGCTTTACCCCTTCTCCATTTTCTTTGTGAAAATGTCTTTGCGTCAAAAAAAACGGATGCGTTTCAGGATGCTGGACCGTGGATTAAAACACTGTCAAACAAGGACATTTATTTAATTAATGTATTATATTCTTGTTCTGTCAAAATTTTTTGTGAATGAATTTGTAAAATATTTATATATTTCTTAAAATAACAACATACCATGAAGGGCGAGGAATGTTGTTCTCCGCTGTGGCCAGACCCATGATCTTTCCATAAGAACGGAGGGGTTCCGCACGGTCCAGTAGCCCGCCTTGCCGGCGCTCCCGTCCGGGGAAAGCCGGCGCGCGGTACCGGGACCCGGCGGTCCGGGCCTGGAACCGGAGCCGGCCGATACGCCCCTCAATTTTCGCCGCCCGGCGTCAAGACTTTCCGTGTTTCAGGACCCCGTCCACCGCTCACCCCAAAAGCGTTAAGTTAAAATACTGTTTTTCGCGACGCGACCCCTTGCAATTTCTAAACGGATATGCTATTGTTACTGGAAGCAACCCGGTATAATAAAACCTGCCGGGCTTTTGTCCGGTAAGCCTGTTTCGGCGGCTGCGGGACTTTTTCAATGTTGGTTGAGGCTGTTCAAGGTTTGGCATAGTCCGGACAAAGATACAGGGATGGCCTCGGGCGCGCCATGGTGATTCCGGCGGAGATCGTTTTCCGGCGGAAGGTTTTGACGTGTCCTTCCGGCCCGGTTGACGGATCCGGTTGTTCGATAATATTTCCGATCTTATAAAACAGATAAGCCTTGGCGAAGATTCCTGCCTTGAGTTAAAAAGAACGGAATACCGGGGAGACAGTGTTTCCGGCCCCCATGGAAATACCATGGCCGATGAATTGGCCGCCATGGTTAATTCCCGCAGCGGGGTTTTTGTCTTGGGGGTTGATGATGATCATAGAATCACTGGTATCCCGAAAGACAAGCTGGATATAACGGAAACCTGGCTTCGCGATATCGCCAACGATCTGGCGGAGCCGCCGCTGGAATGCGGCATACAAAAGCTGTGGGTGCGGGCGGAGGGCGGGGTAGAAAAACCGCTAATCAGGGTTGATGTTCCAAGAAACCTCGCTTGCCCGCTGCCCCATGAATGTGGACGCCCAGGACAGCAAGCGGGTATACATCATGGATAAACGGGGCGAGGGGGTTCCCATAATCCTCACCGAAAGTTTCCGCCTGTCCGGCAAAAAACCCGAATACCGCCTCATTGACGAGGCCGAACTGAAGCTTTCGATTTTTGCCGCCGGCGGATGTGAATAATTGAATACATAGAATGAAGGCGCTTATGTCCCGTTTCAGGCGGGGCGTGGTTACTCTGTTCCGGGTAGGGCCCGGTTTTGCGGCGGTCCGGTAGCCTGGTTGTTCCGGAAAACGCCGGGTATACCCTGGATACACCTCTAAATGCTTGTTTCGATAATCACCCCTAATTATAACTGTGCCCCTTATCTTGCCCAGACCATCGAAAGCGTCCGGGCCCAGACTGTCCCTGATTGGGAAATGATCATCGTGGACGACTGTTCCACCGACAACAGCGCCGCAATCGCCCGGGATTACGTTCAAAAAGACCGGAGAATCCGTTTCTTCCAAACCCCCTCTCAGTCCGGTTCCCCCCGGGAACCTCGGAACCTGGCCCTCCGTATGGCCAGGGGTAGGTACATCGCTTTCCTGGACAGTGATGACCTCTGGCTCCCCGGCAAACTGGAAAACCAGCTTGCCTTGTTCAATTCCAACAGTGAAAATACCGCCATCGTTTTTTCCAATTACTAGAAGATAAGCGAAGACGGCAGGAGACACGGCCGGGTTGTCCGCGCCCCCACGGTGGTGGACTACCGCCGCTTACTAAAAAGCAACTGCATCGGGAACCTTACCGCCCTTTGTGATACCGCAAAGACGGGAAAGATTGTGCTTGATCATCCTGATCACGAAGACTACGCCCTGTGGCTGGACATTCTGCGGCGGGGTTTTATCGCCCGGAACACCGGCGCCGTGGAAGCCCTCTACCGGGTACGGC
>JAITQR010000181.1 GCA_031288815.1 Treponema sp. | reverse complement strand
TTCTTTACCGCCTTTATCATCGGCGGCTGTATCAGCCTGGGGGGAATCATTTTTCTAAATCCCCTGGCCCGTTTTCTGGGGGCTACGGACACGATCCTTCCCTTTGCCCGGGATTACCTGGGCTTTATTCTCTTGGGCGCCCCTTTCATGGTAAGTTCCCTGCTCCTCAACAACCTGTTCCGTTTTCAGGGAAGCGCCTTTCTGGGGATGCTGGGCATGGTCTCCGGGGCGGTACTCAACATCGGCCTGGATCCCCTGTTCATCTTCGGCCTGGGCATGGGGATCAAGGGCGCGTCCCTGGCCACCATGATAAGCCAGACCACAAGCTGCCTGCTCCTCCTGGCGATTTGCTTCCGGGGCGGGGAAACCATCCCCATCCGTCTGCGGAATTTCCGCCCTTCCCCGGGACGCTACGCCGACATCGCCCGAGGGGGAACACCTTCCCTCTTCCGGCAGAGCCTGATGAGCCTGAGCATGATCCTCCTTAACCGGGCCGCCGGGTTCTACGGGGACGCGGTAATCGCCGCCATCTCCATTGTGACCAGGGTAGTGATGATGATAAACTCCGCCGTCCTGGGCCTGGGGCAGGGTTTCCAGCCGGTCTGCGGCTTCAACTACGGCGCCCGGCGTTACGCCCGGGTAAAGCGGGCTTTCTGGTTCTGCGTGCGGCTGACCACGGTACTGCTCTGCGTCCTTGCCCTGGGGAGCTTTATCTTCGCCCCCCGCATAATCGCCCTGTTCCGCAGGGACGATCCGGAGGTTATCCGCATCGGCGCACTGGCCCTGCGTTTCCAGAGCTGTGTCATTCCCCTGGGAGGCTGGATCGTTCTGAACAACATGATGCTCCAGACCATGGGCAAGGCTTTCCCCGCAAGCCTCCTGGCCTTCTCCCGGCAGGGGCTTTTCCTCATCCCCCTGCTCTTTACCCTGGTTCCCCTGCTGGGAGTTACGGGTATCCAGCTCTGCAACCCCATCGCGGATTTCTGCACCTTCCTCCTTGCCCTGCCCCTGGGTATCCACACCCTGCGGAGGGATCTGGGGGGAGGGCAAACAGGGTGTTAAGGAAAACCTTGACGGTGGACAGGGGTGAGTTTGTCCGGCTTATCGGGGGACTGGAGTGGTTACGTCACCGGAGGCGCCGCCAATACCGATCGTGACGCCCCTCAGTCAAAATCATACTCGATGTTGACAACACCCAGATCAATCGTTGGGTAGGTTTTCGCGCCGGCCTGTAAATCCAGATATTTACCGACAACCGGCTGTACTTTTAGTTTCGTGCTATTGTCAGGGTCAGACGGATCAACCCTCACAAGCTGGACCCCAAAGTAGATGCGCCGCGCCTTTTCGCCTGGCCATTCGGCCTTCGTGGTGTTCTCAGGGCCGGAACAAGCGCTCAAAAGTCAGATACAGGGCGGGGATAAAGACCGCGGGAATAAGGTTTGCCACCTTGATTGCGGAAAGACCCGCGGTTTTCGATTCGGGAACAAGAAAATTAACGCCCAGGGCCGCTACCAGAAGGTTTCCCACGGCGGACATTTCCCGAATCACATCTTCGCTCAGGTAGTCCCGGATCGCCAGGGATGCTAAGGCAATGCCGCCCTGGTAAACCAGAACCGGGATGGCGGAAAACAGCACACCCGCGCCGAAAGAGGCGGCGAAGACCAGGGACATCACCCCGTCCAGGATCGACTTGGCGAACAGGGTTTCGTGGTTGCCCTGGAGCCCGCTCTGCATGGAACCGACAATGGCCATAGCACCACCGCCAGGGTGTTGACGGCCGGCCCCAGCACGATCCGGCCCTTAGGGCAGTATGTTTCCCGCGGCGAGATAAATCGCGTACCACTCTTCCTTGGTAAGGGTGACCTCCGCGGCCTTTACGCAGTCTTTAAGCCGGACGGCGTTCATGGTACCGGTAACCGGCTGGAAACGGGCGGGATGCCGCAGGAGCCAGGCCATGGCGATGGTAGTATCGCTGACCGAATACTTTTGGGCTATCTCGTCGATCTTCGCGTTAAGGTCCGGAAATTCCGGGTTCCCCAGAAACACTCCCTTGAACATGCCGTACTGGAAGGGAGACCAGGGCTGGATGGTAATATCGTTAAGACGGCAGTAGTCCAGGACGCTTCCGTCCCTGTTTACCGCCCCTTCGTCGGCCATGTTTACGTGATGCCCCTGGGAGATCATGCCGCAATGGGCGATGCTCAACTGAAGCTGGTTCGCCACCACCGGTTGTTTGAGGTACTTCTTCAGCAATTCTATCTGCATGGGATTCTGGTTGGATACACCGAAGTTACGCACCTTTCCCTGGGCGTGCAGAATACCGAAGGCCTCCGCCACTTCCTCAGGCTCCATCAGGGCGTCGGGGCGGTGGAGCAGCAGCACGTCGATATAATCGGTCTTGAGCCGCCTCAGGCTCCCTTCCACCGATTTAAGGATATGCTCTTTGGAAAAATCGAAGGCCACCTTCCGGCGTATCCCGCACTTGGTCTGTATAAGGATCTTCTCCCGCACCGAAGGGTTCATGCCGACGAGGTCGGAAAAAAGCTCCTCGCAGGCCCCGTCCCCGTATACATCGGCGTGATCGAAGAAATACGCCCCCAGTTCCAGGGCCGTCTTTACCAGCTTTTCGGCCTGGGTCTTTTCCACCCGGTTGATCCGCATACAGCCCACCGCGATAACCGGAACCCGCAGATCCGAAAGACCCAAATTGATAGTTCGCATGTCATCCTCCTCTTGGGAAATATTAAGGGTTCACCTTAACCTTATGTCAAGAGATATGATATAATAGGACTTTATGAAAAAGGAATCCGCGGAAATTTCGATATGGGGATCGGCGTGGATGATCCTGGGCAGGGCTTCCCTAAGACCCGCGGCGGTAAGATGCCTTGCCTCTGCCTTTTACAACTTTTTCTTCTGCCAATACCGGGCCGCCCTTTTCCTAAGGGAAAGACGCTCCAAGACCGGCAAAGTCCGCGGCAAGATACCGGTCTCCCGGGTGGATCATGAACTGGACGAGAAAATACCCTTCAACCCGGACTGGATAGCCGTTTACCTGGACTTTGTGGCCTTCTGGATACGGACGCTGGGTTTCCTGCTGAAAAGGTACGGGAAACGGGCGGAGCCGGGGGCCGCGGACTTCCTTGACTCAATGGGAAGGCTCTACGCCTTTGCCGGCCAGGTATACGGGAAGAACCTCTCCACCACGAAAAGGCCCTTTTACATCCGGCGGCCCCGCTTCCTCCTTATCCACGCCGCCGATCCCCACCTTATGTGCGTTCCCAGCCTGCATGTCATGGTGGTTATCCGCACCTACACTAAATTCGCGGATCTGGCCGCTTCCCTGGAACCGGGCGGGATGGGGAGCGATGTAATCGCCGCCCGGACAGGGGGGGTAAAACGGCGGGCCCAGGACATTACCGAGGCGATCCTCTACGTGAAACAGCACAGCGTGAACTGCGTGGCCGCGGCAATGTACGCCATGACCCGGTTTGACGGGGGGCTTTTTCCCCGGGAAGAGGCGGAAGACTTCCTCTCGGGGATCTTCAGCCCGGAGAAGCGGGATTCCCCCGTATCCGGCGGGCGGGGCAAGGTGGGAGCCGAGGACGGGGCGGAAATCCGGAACTATATCGGCGGCCTTTACGCGCGGTTTCTCGCGGAAGGAACATCCTCCTCCTGGGAAAAACCGTTGCTGGATTTTCTCCTTGCTTGTTGATCGATTCGGGAAATAAGAGTTATAGTAAAAACCGCCTGAAAGGTGATTTTTGAGGTTTTGTTTTATGCGCCAAGCGTACTAAATTCCTGGTGGGGGAGGCAAATGCCAGACGATATTATCAACCGGGTGTTTTCGTTCATCAGCGGGGATAACGAGAGCGCGTCCGACACGGATATCCTGCTCAAACAGACAAGCAAGGATCTGGGACAGAACAAATATTCCAAATTTTACCGGGCCAAGTCCGAAGAGATCGATCCTTCCTTCGCCCAGTATGTGTATGTCATCTACAAGGCCGTTTACACCGCCCAGGTTTTTATGAAAAATCCGGCGAAGGCGGATTATTTAAAACGCCTCGCCCTGGAACGTTTTATGATCCCGGAGGTGCTGGATCTGATCCAGCGGCTCAGCCCCGAATCCCTGGAGGCCAGAACCAAGACAACCGGTCCGGCGGATCTGACCCGCCAGCTGCAGGAAGAATACGGCCTGCTGACCAGCGCCTTCGGCCAAGGCCGGATGGACGAGATAGACAAGTGCAATAACCTTATCACCGCCTTTTCCCGGTTCGTACTCTTTGACTATGTGGGCCTCCTAAAAAAATTTGACGCTTCCCTGCTTGAGGGGATCTTTACCGCGCCGCTGAGGTTCTCCCCCGTTAAAACGGAAAACCTTGTTGGGGAAATCGGTGATTTTTACTCCCTTGTCCTTGCCCTCAACCCCGAGGAGGACTGGAAAAACGTCTTCGCCATAATAAAAGGCGTCAAGGGATCGGATATCATCTCCCTGGAACAATGGATGGCCCTGCTTGTCAATTTGAGGGATCTGAAACAGTCGAAGATCATCGAGCTTATCATCCGGCACGCCACGAAGAACCCGGTTTGGGATCCCAAGCCGAGTATCCCCAACGAACGCCTCATTGAGACCTGGCTTGAAAAAAAGCAGGACGAGGTTCAGGGATACATCGCCGGAATCGCCAACAAGCAGCGGAACGCCCAAATAGCCGTCCTGTCCAGGGCGATCTTCGCGGAGATCGACACCACCCGGCTTTCTTTTTATAACGAGAAGGCCGGGAGGATCTACGATCGGAACGATCTGGACGGTTTCTCTTACGCGGCGGCGCTTAATTATCTTATGGCGTTTATCGACGATTTTTTGTCGAAAGAAGTACAGGAAATCTGCGATATTATCCTGATCCGCGGGCAGTGGTCTTCCAATAACGCGTCCCTCCAGATGTCCGAGGCCTTTCATGCCATCCTGGATGTACTGCCAAAAATCGGGGAACTGGACGAAACGCTTTCGGAAAAGGGCAGCAACGGCCCCCGGCTGCGGGGCGCCCTGCTCAGGATAGACCGGGATAAAACCCAGGCCCGGTACATCAACAGTATTCTTGCCGAAATTGACGACGAGGCTCTGGAAATAATCAGAACCGCTGTTAAGAGTCTTATCACCGTGGGAAAATACATGAAAGCCCTGTCGGACGATATACAGAAAAAGCAGAGTGAATTGATTATCAACTGGAAGGAACTGGACGGATTTTCCCGATCCCCCCTGGCGCCAAGGCTTCTGGAATCTTACAAGAAGATCAACTATTTCGTGCAGTTGATGGCCCTGACAACCAAGTCCGGTGAGTAAAATGGTTCCCTGTGCCGCTGTTTTCCTACCGTTTGACGGGAGGCCAAGGTAATGATACGAACCATAAAAGTCAGCCCCGGCGACAACGTGCTGATCCCGGTGGCGGATACGCCCCGGGGCGGGGAGATCCGGGATGGGGAGACCAGGCTCAAGGCCCTGGAGGATATCCCCCAGGGCCACAAGATCGCCCTGCGGGACATGAGAGAGGGAGACCCGGTCATCCGCTACGGGGTTGTCCTTGGCCGTCTTACCAGGGATGTCCGGGCCGGGGGCAGGATAGACGAACACATGCTCCGCCTTCCCCCTCCCCCGGAACCGGACGAGGCGCCCTTCGGAACCAATGCCGTTCCCCCCGCCCTCCCGGTTCCGGAGGATCTGCCCCTTGTTTTTGAGGGCTACGATGTTCCGGGAAACCCCTTCGCCGGAACCAGGAACATCCTGGGCATCATGAGTTCCGTGCAGTGTGTGGCCGGCGTCCTTAACGCCGCCGTTGGGAGGATCAGAACGGAGCTTTTGCCCAGGTACCCGAACGTGGACGGGGTAACGGCCCTGAACCACGCCTACGGCTGCGGAATCGCCATTCACGCCAGGGACTCGGATATTCCCCAGCGCACCCTGAAAAACCTGCTCCGCAACCCCAACTTCGGGGGGGAGATTATGGTGGCCGGCCTGGGCTGCGAGAAGTTCACCATGGACATGCTGCTTGAGCCTGACGAAGACAACGGGGAAAACGTCGTTGTTCTGCAGCGGCAGGAAGGTTTCGGCGGGATGATAGACGCGATTATGGACATGGCGGAAAAAAAACTGGAGCGGCTTAACCGGCGGCGGCGGGTCAGCCTGCCTCTGGAAAAACTCTGCGTTGGCATGCAGTGCGGGGGCAGCGACGCCTTTTCGGGGATCACCGCCAACCCCGCGGCGGGCTACGCCAGCGATCTTCTGGTTCAGGCCGGGGGAACGGTGCTTTTCTCCGAGGTAACCGAAGTCCGTGACGCGGTCCACCTCCTTGCCGCCCGCTGCGCCGACAGGGAAAGCGCCCAAAAACTGGCCCGGGAGATGAAGTGGTACGACGCGTACCTGGAACAGGGAGGAGCCGACCGCAGCGCCAACCCAAGCCCCGGCAACAAGCAGGGGGGGCTCGCAAACGTCCTGGAAAAGGCCATGGGCTCCATCGCCAAATCCGGGGCTTCCCCCATAGCGGAAGTGCTGTCCCCGGGGGAACGGCCTTCCCGGCGGGGCCTGATTTTCGCCGCCACCCCGGCCAGCGATTTTGTCTGCGGCCCCCTGCAGCTCGCCAGCGGCATCGGCCTCCAGGTGTTTATGACCGGCCGGGGAACCCCCTACGGGCTCGCGGCGGCTCCGGTTATCAAGGTAAGTTCCCGGACGGATCTGAAAAGACAGTGGCGGGATCTTATTGACGTGGACGCCGGCGTTATCGCCACGGGAGAGGAAAGCATCGGCGAAGTGGGGGAACGGATCTTCCGGATGATCGTTGATACCGCCAGCGGCCGCTACAAGCCCTGGGTGGAGAAGTACCAGCTCTACAACGATATCGATCTCTTCGACCCCTCCCCAATTACATGAGGAACCCTATGAACGAAAGCGAAGCCTTTAAGTACCTGTACGATGTAATCGTCCGCCTCCGGGGTCCCGGTGGCTGTCCCTGGGACCAGGAGCAGAGCCCCCGGAGCCTCCGGGGAGACCTTCTGGAAGAAACCTACGAATGCGTGGAAGCCATTGACGAAAAAGATCCCGCCCATATCAGGGAAGAGTTGGGGGATCTCTACCTGCTGGTGACCATGCTTTCCTACATGCACCAGGAGGAGGGGCTCTTTACCGTGGCGGAGACCCTGGAAGGCATCGGGGAAAAGCTTATCCGCCGCCACCCCCACGTATTCGGCGAAACCAAGGTAAAAGACAGCGCGGAAGTCCTGGAAAACTGGGCCAAGATCAAGGTGGAACAGGAGGGCCGTAAGCCAAAAGACTCGGCCCTCGACGAGGTTCCCCGGAGCCTTCCCCCCCTGAACCGGGCCTATGAACTCCAGAAAAAGGCCGCCCAGGCGGGTTTCGACTGGTCCGCGGTAGAAGACGTTCTCAACAAGGTGTGGGAGGAACTGGGGGAGGCGGAGGAAATTCTCTCGGAAACCGCCGGTTCCATTGACGGCGATGCCCTTGGGGAGCCGGCGGAGGCCCTGGAGACCGAACTGGGGGATCTGCTCTTCTCCGTGGTGAACCTCTGCCGCTTCCTGAAAATCGATCCTTCCGTTGCCCTTCAGCGGAGCAACGTCAAATTTGATAAACGTTTCAGGCATGTGGAAAAAGCCATGAAGGAACAGGGCCAGGAAATGAAGAGGGAAAACCTTGCCCTTATGGACCGCTACTGGGAGGAGGCCAAGGGCCTGTAGCGGTTTGCCGTGTTTCGCGCATAAGCATAAACAGAGTTGTTCGGAAACGTCAGTTTCCAAACAACAACCGCTTGGAATAAGATTACCGATTGAGAACGTGGCGGGTTTGGCCGGTCCCCCTTACATGGCCTCCAGAAAGGGGATACAGACCAGTTCCAGGGCGTCTTTAAGAACCCTCAGAACCGCCCGGCTCAGGGCCAGCCGCGCCCGGACCAGACCGGGGCTTTCCGCGCTCAGAACCGGGCAGTCGTGATAGAAGCGGCTGAAGCACTTGGAAAGTTCGTAAAGGTAGGCCGTCAGGAGGGACGGGTCCATCCCCGCCGCCGCCGCGGCCACTGTCTCCGGGTAGGCGGCCAGGGACTTGAGCAGCTCCCATTCGGCGTCTCCGCTAAGCAGCGCCGGGTCGTAGTCCCCTTCCCGGGAAGATCCGCCCCGGACAAGGGCCTTGCGAAGCAGGGCGGATATCCGCGCCCCCATGTACTGGAGGTAAGGCCCCGTATTGCCGTTAAACGAAAGGGATTCTTTGGGATCGAAGAGCATGTCTTTGGCGGGGGAGACCTGGAGCAGGAAGTAGTGGAGCGCCCCGAGGGCTATCTTTTCCGCCACCACGCCGGGGTCTCCCACGTCTTCCTCCCTGTCCTTTTCCCGAATCTCCTCCAGGGCCATGTCCCGAAGGCGGTCCATAAGGTCGTCCGCGTCAACCACCGTCCCCTCCCGGCTCTTCATCCTGCCTTCCGGCAGATTCACCATGCCGTAGGAAAGATGGTAGAGGTTTTTCGCCCACTCAAAGCCCAGCCTGTTGAGGATCGCGAAAAGCGCCTTAAAGTGGTACTGCTGTTCCGATCCTACCACGTAAACCAGCCGGTCGAAGGGCCAGTCCCGGTGGCGGTAAATGGCCGTGCCGATATCCTGGGTTATGTAGATGGAAGTCCCGTCCTTGCGGAGCAGGACTTTCTTATCCAGTTTCTCCGCGCTTAGATCGATCTGTACCGATCCGTCCTCTTCCCGGTAGAAGACGCCCTTATCCAGGCCCTTGAGGATCTCGTCTCTTCCCAGGAGGTAGGTCCGGCTTTCAAAGTAATACTGATCGAAGGAGATCCCGGTACGGGCGTAGGTCTGCTTTATCCCTTCCACGGCCCAGCGGTTCATCCGCTTCCACAGGGATACGGTTTCCTCATCCCCCGCTTCCCATTTGCGGAGCAGCTCCTGGGCCCTGCCCATAATGGGAGCCTGGGCCTCGGCTATTTTTTTGTCCAGCCCTTTCTCCCTTACCAGGGCATCGGTTTCCTCCTTCAAATCCCCGCTGAACCGCACGTACCAGTCCCCCACAAAACGGTCGCTTTTAAGCCCCTCGGATTCGGGGGTTCTGCCCTCCCCCTGTTCCTGATAGGCCAGCATGGACTTGCAGATGTGGATACCCCGGTCGTTGATGATACAGACCTTCCGAAGTTCCGCGCCGCAGGCGGCGAGGATCCGGGAAACGCTCTCCCCCAGCGCGTCATTACGCAAATGCCCCAGGTGGAGGGGCTTGTTGGTGTTGGGGCTTGAAAATTCCACCATAATCCGGCTTCCCGCCAGGGTTCCGGGTCTGCCGAAACCGAAGGCCGGCCCGTCTTCGCGGAGGATCGCGGAAAGCAGCTCCCCGGCGACAGCGCCCCGGTCAAGCCGGACATTTACGTAGGGGCCTTCCGCGGCAAAGCCCCCTCCCCTCCCCTCACCGCCATCCGCGGCCAGGGCGGAGACAAGCAGCTCGGCAATCTGAGACGGGGCCTTGCGCAAGGTCTTGGCGTAGGCGAACATGGGAAAACCCAGATCCCCCAGTTCCGGCCTGGGGGGAAGCTCCGCGATAACCTGGGCGGGATCAATCGTCCCGGATATTCCCGCGTCTTTCAACAGGGCGTTTAGCCCCCGGGCAATCCGTATTTTCCATGGCTTCTTAAAATCCTGCATCTCCATCCTTCCGTTTACTGTTTTTAAGCGTTGGTTGTTCAGAAACTGAAGTTCCCGAACAATTCTACCGTTAAGTCTAAGCCCGCTCTCTCAAAACCGGAATTTTAAAAGAGCCCCTATGGGCAACCAGGCTGCTTCGCGCCGGTGTTTTCCATCAGGTCAATATTGGCGAGCAGATCCAGGGTATCGTGAAACAACTGGATTACCGAAACAAGCCTGTTGATAAAATCCGGCTCCTGGGCTTGGATATCCTCAAAGTTAGAGAGGGAATCGTATTTGGCCTCCGGTTCCCTTTTTACAATTCCGGCAAGCAGGGAGATCAGGAGTTTCATTGCCTCCCTGGCCCGTACCAGGATCCGCCCAAGCTCCCCGGAGGCGTCATCTAAGGCCATCTGGATCTTCCGTCTTTTCACCGGGAGGGACGACATATCCTGCTTCGCCAGGGCGTAGCGTTTTCCGTACTCCCCCCCAGGATCCAGCTTGATGTCCAGGTTTTTTATATCTTCCGCAAGCTTGAGAAGATCGCCGTAAGCCGCGCTAAAATCGGTATAATTCTCCCGCTTAAAAAAAACACCCTCCGCCAGGATAGACTGCAAGACCGTGTTGATACGGGTCATAAAAACCACTTCGTGAAAGGTAAGCAGGAAAGAAAGGGCAAAAACACCGGGAAGCGGCATCCCGTTGGGATTGGTTTCGGACAGGGCGTTTTTCACCATCAAAAGTTCCACACCCCCGAAAAATCGATCGAAGAGCTTAAGCATCTCCTGGCGGCGGCGGCTCTGGGCGTACGCGGCAAACTGTTCCTCAATACGGTGCCGCCAGTAGTCCCGGTAAACGGCAAACCAGTCTTCCCCTCCCGATATAGCCTTGGGACAGAGGCCTATATCCCGGCTGGCGTAACGGAGCAGCAGGATCAGGGGGATCTGTTTGTTGAAATCCCGGATGGTCTCCAGGGCGTTTTCCGCGCGGCCAAGAAGATTCCTGATTTCTTGATCCATATCGAAATCCGGCCCGGCGGATCTTTCCTGGAGGATAAAAACAAAAAGTGATTCCAGCAGGGTTATATTGGGAGGCGAACTCAGGGAAAAAAGGATATTGTTCAGCGTCCCCAGCATATCTTTGACCACAAAGATCGAACAGGCCATTCCCTTTCCCCGGGGATCGTTTCCAAAAGCCCCAAGTACCCGGTCATACAGAAAAGAAGCCAGTTCTTTGAGGCAAAACAGAGACCGGGCGTTGAAGTACATAAGGCGCCGCTGATCCTCGCTTATGCCGGAAAGGATAGCTTCCATGGCATGGAGGGCAAACTGGCGGACTTCCGCATCCGGCTTTCGGGGGTTCTTTCCATTCAAATATTCGGGGGCGGTTTCCGCTTCCAGGCGGCGGTGGATATCCTGCATCTCCAGGGAAGCGAGAAAAGCGTAAAAACTTCCCCTATCCTTGTTGACGCTTACATCCAGGGCGTCGAAGAAAAAACGCACGTCCGTTTTCAGGGTCTCAAGAAAATCATAGAACCCGTTCAGCAACTGGTTCCTCTGGTTATTGAAAAGCCGGGGATACCCGGCGGCGATCTCCCGGCCCAACTTTTCAATCCGGCCATCCTGGAACAGCGCTTTGGGGGGCTTGTTTTTAAAAAAACTTAAAACAAGGTAAAGAAGGCGGTAATACCAGGGCAAACGGGCATATTGCCCCTCAAGACCGGAGTCCGCGCCCTTTTCTTCGGCCCAGGCGGCGTAGAGGGGTTCACCGGACATGCTGGATTGGGCTTTAAGCTTCTCAAGGAACTCGTGCCGCTCTTCCAGGCTTAGACGAGTGGCCAATCGCTCGAGGGTATCTGAACCGGGCATACCTTATAGACTATACGTCCGGCTTTGAAACAAGGTCAACGGGCGCGGGTTTTAGAATTTGTCCGGGAATGAAGCGCGACAGGCTGCCGGATCAAGCCGCGCGGTTCCGTAAACCCGTAAAACCGGGTAGTATTCCCCCATGAACAGCTTGGAAGCCCGCGTCAAGGCCGCGCTTGCGGACCTGGCGGGGCTCACGGTATACGCCGGTCTGCGGAAACACCCCCTGCTGAGGGCGCTCCGGAAGCTCCTCGCGGCCCTCTCCCGTTTCCATGCCGAAGGCGGGGGCGGGGAAGCCCCGGATCTTTTCAGGTTCTGGCCGGCTTTACCGCGGGTCCTCGGCGGTACCGCCGCCGCTTCCCCGATCCCCAAACCGGGGGAATCCCCGTTCTTTTCGGCGATCCGTTTCCTTACCCTTACCGATGACAACCCCTTTACCCGGGCCGCTGAACTATCGGAGGGGGGCTTGGAACAGGGGGGGCTTCTTTTCACCCTGGCCCGGAACGACCTTGCCCGGTTGGGGCGCATCGCCTGCCTGGATCTTTCCGCCCTGGGCCTTGGCGTCGCCGCCCGGTTCCGCGCCGAAGGCTTTCCGGATCAGGCCCTTCTGGTGGAGGCGGAAGCCCGGGCCCTAAAACCGGGATTGGCGGACAATGGGCAGGGGAACCCGGAAAGGGGGCCGGATCCGGCCTTTTTCCCGCCCGGCGGGGACTGGGCCGGGGATACGGGAAAATTTATCGCCCGTCTCCGCCATGGCGGCGCGGGCCTCCTGGGTCTTTACCGTAGTTTCCGCTGGGCCTCCTCCTCCGCCCTGCCGGTGCTGAATCCCGACCCGGTAAGGCTTTCGGATCTTTCGGGCTACCAGGATCAGCGGGGCCTGGTAATAGCCAACACCCTGCGTTTTCTGGAAGGGAAACCCGCCGGCAACATCCTCCTCTACGGTGACCGGGGTACGGGAAAATCCGCCACCGTCAAGGCGGTCTGCGGGGACTACGCTTCCCGGGGCCTCCGGCTCCTGGAGACACCCAAGGAAAGCCTGGGGGAACTCCCCGCCATTCTTGAGTTTACCGCTTCCCGGGGCCTCAAGTTCGTCATCTTTATTGACGATCTTTCTTTCGAGACCACGGATGATTCCTTTACCGCCCTCAAGGCCCTTCTGGAAGGGAGCGCCGAAAGCCGTCCCGCCAATACGGTGGTCTACGCTACCAGCAACCGGCGGCACCTGGTAAAGGAACGCCATTCCGACCGGCCCGGCCCGGGAATATCCGCGGACGCCGAAGTCAGATCCTTTGACGCCATGCAGGAACAGCTTTCCCTGTCGGATCGTTTCGGCCTTACGGTGATCTTCGGCGCGCCGAACCAGGAAGAATACCTGGACATCGCCTGTTTTATCGCGGAGAAACGGGGGCTTCTGCCGCCCCTCGCGCGGGCCTCCGGGCTGGGGGCCGAAACCACGGCGGATTCGGAAAGGATTCGCGGACAGTTCCGGGAGAACGCCGTCCGCTGGGAACGGTGGTTCAACGGCCGTTCCCCGCGTACAGCCCGCCAGTTTGTGGACTGGGTGGAGGGGGGCGGCCCTTTCCCCTGGGAGTAAACGGGATATTCGCCAAAGGCGGAAGGCTCCCGATGCAAGGAGAACCATGTACTCAACTTTACCCGTAAGACGCCCTCTGTTTCGGCGGCTTGTTTTTCTGTTTTGCCTTTTCTGCCTCTCCTCCTGTACCAGGTCCGATCCTCCCGCCTTTCTGGTGGATCTGGCCGGCGGGAAAGCCTCCAAACCTTCCGGAAAACTTTCCGGATCCGCGGAAAGCCCGGAAAAATCTTCCGGCAATGAAGAAAACGTTATAGAAGCCCCGGATGATGAAGACGCGCCGGAACTGGCGGGGGCTATCGCCCGGTTAAGCGGCATAGACGGGGCCGGGACGTGGGCGGATGTTTTACCCGGGGAAAGCGGCGGCGCACCGGCAAGCGTCCCGGCGGACAT
>JAITQR010000170.1 GCA_031288815.1 Treponema sp. | reverse complement strand
TTACCGAAAAAGGCTGCCGTGTCGAGGAGATCCTCACCCTCACCTTTACCCGGAAAGCCGCGGCGGAGATGTACCAGCGGATCCACGCGGCCTTGGCCGCCGAGGTCCTGACCGCCGAGGCTCCGGCTGGTGAGGCTCCGGCGGCCGGGACTCCCGCCGGGGGCGCCGGGCAAAGGCGGGACCGGGCCCGGGCGGCGCTGGAGGACTTCTTCCACGCCCGGATTCAGACCCTGGATTCCTACAGCGCCTATATCGTCAAGCAGGCCTCCACCCGCTACGGCATCCGCCCGGATTTTACCGTGGACGAGGAGCGGTGCCGGCAGCTCGCCGGGGAGGAGGCCCTTCCCTTCCTCATCTCCCGCCGGAACCATCCGGCCCTGGAACGGCTTTACCGAACCAAAAAACCGGCGGATATCGGGAAGGATCTTTTCGCCGCCCCGGCGTTCCAGTACGGCCGCATCGACCAGGCTCCTTCCTACGCGGAAGAAACCCTGAAACGCTTCGGGAAGATCCGCGATGAATGGACGGAACGGCGGCTCCGTATTCTGTCCCTTCTGGGGGAACTCTCCGCTTTGGCGGGGGAGAAGGGCCGGGAGGATAAATTCCTTGTCCTTATCCTGCCTTTGACGGAAACGTTCCGGTCAAGCCCCGATCTCTTCCCCGGCCAGGAGGAATTCCGGGACTACTTCGCCGCCCTCGCGGCGAGACCGGAGGGGGAATGCGTGAATCTGGCGGAGACCCATCCCCTGCGGGGCAGGATGATCCGCTGCCTGGATCTGCTGCACCGGATCTGCCGGGCGAACATGAGGATCGGCAAGCGGGACAGCCGGGCCAAGGAAATATGCCGGGAACTCCGGGCCGGTTTCAGGGAATTCTCCTCCCTCCTGGTCTTCTGCGTTCAGGGGGGGCTTATCCTCTCCCTCATGGCGCTGCTGGACGAGTTCCAGCGATACTACCTGGACAAAAAACGGGCCGAGGGGGTGCTCAGCTTTGCCGACATAGCCCGGCTTGCCCGGACCGTTCTGCGGGATCATCCCGACATACGGTACAACGAAAAAACCGCCTTCAAGGCCATCATGATCGACGAGTTTCAGGATAACAATTCCCTGCAAAAGGAACTGCTCTTCCTCCTGGCGGAGAGAACCGATCGGATGGAGCGGGAGATACCCCCGGCGGCGGAGATACCGCCGGGAAAACTCTTTTTCGTGGGGGACGAGAAACAGTCGATCTACCGTTTCCGGGGGGCCGATGTTTCGGTGTTCCGGGAACTGAAAAACGAGCTCGCCGCGGCGGATTTGACTTTGGGGATCAATTACCGGTCCTCCCCGGATCTTATCGCCGCCTTCAACGGTATCTTTCAGGCGGGAGGGGTGTTCCTCCCGGGGGACAAGCCTCCCTACGAGGCCGATTATTCCCCCCTCAGGGCCCAGCGAACGGAGCCGGGGGCCATCGGGGTATACATCCTGGACCGGGACGACAGTGATGATGACGACGAGGAAGACGAGGATGGCCGGCGGGGGGAACCCTTCGAGGCCGATGAAAACGAGGCGGTATTCGCGGCGGAAAAAATCCGGAAGCTTCTGGCGGAAACCGGCGGGGACGGAAAGCCGAGGTACCGGCCCGAGGATATAGCGATACTGTTCCGGACCCGCAAGCCCCAGAGGGTTTTTGAAAAGCACCTGAGGCTTCTGGGCATCCCCTACGCGGGAGAAGGGCTGGGCGCTTTCTTCGCCGACGGCCCGGTGAACGATCTGTCCGCCCTGCTCAGGCTCCTCAGTTACCCCCTGGATACGGAAGCCTACGCCGTAAGCCTCCGCTCCCCCTTCGCGGGGCTTTCCCTGGCGGGGCTGGCGGTCTGCCTCTCCGAATTCAACGCCGTAAAAGAGGCGGGCGGGACGCCGGTTCCCTTTTCCGATACGCCGCCGCCGCTTCTGGACGAGCCTGACCGCCGGGCCTACGAACAGGGCCGGGATCTCTACCGCCGGATTCGGGAAAAAGCGGCGGTTCTGTCTATCGGCGAACTGGTAAGCGAACTCTGGTACCGGGAGGGCTACCGCTACGAGACCGAATGGAACCCCCAGACCGGCGCCTACCGGGAACTTTTCGACTACTTCTACAGCCAGGCGGTAAAGGCCGACAGCGAAAACCTGAGCCTTGCCGCCTTTACCGACCGGCTCACGGACCTGCGGGAAAACGAGGAAGCCCTCCAGGACGCGGAGATACCCCTGGAACGCCCGGGGGCGGTGCGGCTCCTCACCATCCATAAGAGCAAGGGGCTGGAATTCCCGGTGGTGTTTATCGCGGGATGCGGAAGGCGGGCCCGGGGCAATACCAACGACCAGGAAATCTACGCCTCCGACGACGGGGGGCTCTCCTTCAACCCCCCCCTGCCGCCGGAATGTTCCCGGATGAACGATCTGGGGCGGAATTTTTTCTACGAAAGGGATCGGCTTGAGGAAAAACGAAAGGCCGCCGCGGAACTCAGGCGGCTCCTCTACGTGGCCATGACCAGGGCGGAAGAACGGCTCATTATCACCGGGGCCTATTCCCTGGGCCTGGAGGGCGGGGAAGGGGAGGATACGGCCTCCTGTCTGGCCCGGGCAATTGAAGGGAAACGGAAAGCCCAGGCGGAAAAAGACCGGAAGGCGGGTACAGAGCGGCTTCCGGGGGATTGTTCCCTGGACGACGGGACCATCTTCGGCCTGCTCCTTCCCGCCCTGACGGATTGCCTTTCCGGAGAAAGGCTTCCCTTCCTCACCCTGGAACCCATCCCCCGCTACACCCGGGAAGACATACGGCGCCGGGAAGACGGGGGCGCCTATCCCAACAACCGGCGGGGGCTTTCCCGTTTCCTCGCGGCGGCCGCGCCCTGCTACCAAAGGGCGGAGATAATCGCCACTCCAAAGCCGCCGGGGGATCATGTAAGCCCTACCTCTTTCCACACGGCTTTGCCGGGGGGCGGAAAGCGGGAAGCCGGCGGCCCGGCCTTCAACGGGGAAGGGGCGGCGGAGCTTTTTGTCCGGGTGGATCGGATCCTGGCCCGTTTTACCGGCCCGAAGGGCGCCGGGGCGGCCGTCCCGAAAGGCGCGGCGGGAACGGGGGAGGCTGCCGGGGCCGAAAGCTTCGGCCCCGCCGAATTCGGAACCCTGGCCCATCTCTCGGTGGAAACCCTGCTCAAAGGCGCGGAACCCGCCATTCCCCCCCGTCTTGCCGGTCTCCTGAGCCCCGGGGAGGGGGAGATCCTCCTCTCGGCGGGAAAGGAACTGGCGGAACGTTTTCTCCGATCCCCCCTGGGAAGGGCCGCCGCCGAATCTTCCTTCCGCCGGAGCGAATACCCCTTCCGCGGCTTCTACCCCCGGGGGGGACCAGGCGGAGGGGCGGGACAAGATCCGGAAAAGGCCGGCGTATACATCAACGGGACTATCGATCTGCTTTTTGATCGGGAAGATCAGGTCTGGGTGGTGGATTTCAAAACCGATTCGGCGGAGAATCCCCTGGAACATCTGCCCCAAATGGCGTTTTATTACCGGGCGGCCCGGGATCTGCGGAAAAAACAGTGCCGGGTCTGGCTTTACTACTTCCGAACCGGCCACGCGGTGGAACTGAGCGGCGCGGCGGAAGGGCTGGATCCATTTCAAAATCAGGCCTAAGCGGCCGTGCTTCGGGGCAAGTTTCCATCGGTTTAGTTGACAATGAATCCTTTTAAACTATCATTATGAAGAAACGGGGCTTGGCTCACGTAAGGAGAATCGCGGTGCTTCGGAATATTTCCATCGGTTTCAGGATTGTAAGCCTGGCCGTTTTGTTGCTTTTGTTTATCGTGGTCCTGGTTGGGGCGGTGTTTTTTACCGCCCGGGAATCCATGTTATCCGGTATAGCCGACGCGGAACGGGAGATGATCGAAGGCCAGCGGCAAAAACTCAGGCTGGGCGTCCAGAGCATGGCGGTCGCCCTGGGCAAAGCCCTGGAAGGGCTAAGCGATCGGCGGGAGCAGCATGACATCATCAAAACGTACATCCAGGACTACCGTTTCGAGGACGACGAATCGGGGTACTACTACACCTATATTGATACCCATATCTTCATGCACCCCACCTTACCCCAGCGGGAGGGTGAAGATCTGGGGGATACGGCGGATGTCAACGGGGTCTACTATGTGCGGGACCTCTACGCCAATGCCCAGAAGGGCGGCGGCTTTGTGGAATTCGTTTTCCCCAAGCCCCCCTCGATGGAGCAGGCCCCCAAGCTGGCCTACGTGGAGTACATCCCCGGTACGAATATCTGGATATCCACCGGGATCTATATTGACAATATCGAAAAGGCCAAGAAGGAAATCGCCGATCGGGAATCCCAGGAACTCCGGAACCACATTGGCGTCATTACCGGGATTATCGGGGCGCTTCTGTTTTTCATCCTGATCCCCCTGGTGATCTTCTGCTTTAGATCCATTACCGGGCCCCTGCGGGAGACCGTAAGGGCGGCGGAACAGCTTGCCTCGGGGGATCTTAACCTGAAACTCGACGTGACGGGGAACGACGAGATTACGGTGCTGGAAAAATCCTTCCTCAAAATGGCCCAAAATCTGAAGAGCATCTTTACCGATATTCAGGAAAAGGAAAAGCTGGCCCAGGCCCAGGCGGAGGAAGCCCGCAAGATTACCGCGAAAATTCTTGAAGTCGCCGCCCAGGTGGAAAAGGCGGCCCACGACATGGAAGATTCGGTAAACAGTATTTCCCGCAGCGCCGACGGCGTCAAGCTCGGCGGGGATATCCAGACCCAGCGGATCGGGAACATTCTCTCGTCCATGGAACAGCTCAGTTCCGGGGTGTCCAGCATAACCGCCGGCGCGGAAGAGGTGGCAAAGCAGGCCCAGGAATCCAACGCCAAGGTTGAGGCGGGGGTGTCCATGGCCGGCGAGTCCGGCCACGCCATGCACGAGCTTCACGCCCTGACAGGGAATCTTACGGAAAACATCAATCAGTTGGGGGCCCAGTCCGGTAATATCGGCAACATTATGAATGTGATCACCGATATTGCCGCCCAGATCAACCTTCTCGCCATGAACGCCTCCATCGAGGCCGCCCACGCGGGAGAGGCGGGCAGGGGCTTCGCGGTAGTCGCCGGGGAAGTGCGCAAACTGGCGGAAAAAACCCGTTCCGCCGCCCAGGAAGTGGAGAATTCCATCGGTGATATGCAGAAGCTTACCAGGGTGAATATCTCCGGCATGGACGAAGCGGTGGCCTCAATCTCCCAGGTGACGGAGCTTTCGGAAAAGACCGCCCTTTCCCTCACGGAGGCTCAGGCTATTGTCAAGGAAGTGATGATCAAGATCCAGTCCATCGCCGCGGCGGTGGAACAGCAGTCCGATTCCAGTAAGACTATTACCACTCTGGTGACGGAGGTAAGCGGCATAGCCGGGGAAAACAACAGTCTGGTTGCCCAGGTGGACAAGGACCTTAAGAACCTGCTCCACAGGTCCGAGGAACTCCTCGGCCTGGTAGCCGAGCTGAAAGCCTGAGGCGGAAAGCTTAATGTCGAACAGTTTTTCTATCCGTCCCGTGGTTAAGCGTTTCGCCTTCGTCCTTATCGGCGCCGTGCTCATGTCCTTTAACATCAATACTTTTGTCCATGCCGGCGGCCTTATCCCCGGCGGTTTTACCGGGCTTACCCTGCTTATCCAGCAAATCGCCCTCCGTTACGGAAACGTCCGCCTGCCCTTCAGCCTTATCTACTATGCCCTGAACGCCGTTCCGGCGCTTATCTGCTTCCGGTACATCGGAAAGCGTTTTACCCTTTACTCCTGCCTCATGATCCTGGTCTGCGGTTTTTTGACCGACTGGATGCCCGTCACGAACATCCCCATGATTTCGAGCTTCCTGCAGCTCCACGACACCCTGCTTTCCGCGGTTTTCGGCGGCCTGCTGAACGCCCTGTCCATAAGCTTCTGCCTCTGGGCAGGGGCGACCAGCGGAGGTACGGACTTTATCGCCGTTTTAATCTCCGAAAAATTCCGCAAGGACGCGTGGAACCACATTTTCGCCGGAAACTGCGCTATCCTCGCCGTGGCCGCTTATCTGTTCAGCCTGGACAAGGCGCTCTATTCGATCATCTTCCAGTTTACCACAACCATGGCCCTGTCGGTCCTGTACCGGGGC
>JAITQR010000063.1 GCA_031288815.1 Treponema sp. | reverse complement strand
TCCGTCACCGTCAATGTGCGGATCCTGGCGGCCACCAACAAGGACATCGAAGCGCTGGTTGAAAAGGGGGAATTCCGCAGGGATCTCTACTACCGGCTGAACGTTTTGCCCATTTACATCCCCCCCCTCAGGCAGCGCCCGGAGGACATACCGGCGCTGGCGGAATTTTTTCTCAAAAAATTTATCCGGGAAACAAAAAAGCAATTCGACGGCTTTTCCGGCGAAGCCATGGAAGCGATGCTTTCCTATTCCTGGCCCGGAAATATCCGGGAACTGGAAAACTGCGTCGAGCGGGCCTGCGTGATCGGCCGGAATCCCCTGATACGGAAGGAAGACCTCTTTCTGAACATCGGCGGCGACGAGGACGCCGGAGGAGACCGGAGCCTGAAAACGGCGATCAATGCCTTTAAAGCCCATTTTATACAAAAGGTGCTGGAAGAAAACCGCTGGAACCAAACGGAGGCGGCCAGAGCCCTGGACATCCAGCGGACCTATTTGTCGCGGCTCATAAAAGAATTAGACATCATGAACGGCAAGGAGAAATAACAATGGCGGCAACGGAAGAAAAAAACGAAAAGCGCGGCTTGAGCGAAGCCTTGGCTGATTTTATTCAGAATAAGCGCAGGGAACTGCTGATTGCCATGGCTGCGATTCTGGTGGTAACCGCCGGCTTTATCGTCGGCTACGCCGTCCGCTCCTGGCTGCGGGAAAAAGCCACGGGCGCCGTGGAGGAGTTTGCCCGGCGCTACGAGGTCCTGGTGATAGACATCAACGAGCCTGAGAAGGCCGGGGATGTGCAGGCCCTGCTGGACGAGCTTGACGGGTTTGCGAACAAAAACTCCGGCTACGCCGGCGCCCGCGCCTCGTCCCTGGCCGCTTCCATTTACGCGGAACAGAAAAACTGGCCCCTGGCGGAAAGCGCCTGGAGGAATTCCGCAAAAAAAGCGAAAAACTCCTACCTGGCGCCGGTGTCGTTGTTTAACGCCGCGGTGGCCGCGGAAGAGCAGGGGAACCTTGAAGCGGCCATTGAACTCTACGCCGAAAGCGCCGCCCATGTTTCGGGCTTTCCCGCGGCCGCCCGCGCCCAGTTTGCCATTGGCCGGCTCCGGGAATCCCAGGGCGACGCCCAGGCCGCGCTGGAGGCGTACCAACTGATACCGGAAAAATGGTCCAACGAATCCGCCTGGATAAACCTGGCGCAAAGCCGGATCATCCTTCTGTCAAACACCGGGTCTGAATGATCAAACGGCTCCGTTTCCTGGCTTTAGCGATCTTCGTCCTGCCGGCGGCGCTGGGGGGCGGCCTTGTGTCCTGCGGGATTGAAACCTATAAGTATCTCCAATATGTTGATCCGGGAATTCCCATGACGCTCAACACCACGGCCTACATCAGCCTTCCCGGGGGGCAGCCTTATTACTTCCGCTATTTTATCATCTATTACCGTATTTATATCAGCGACTTTTCCACCACCGGTTCGGTGGACGCCGGCATGCTGGCCCAGATCAATCCGGCCCTGTATACCGACTACAATTACTTTTATTCCTATACCAACACTCAAAGCGCGGTGGCCCCTACCTCCATGGGAGATACCTTTGCCAACCGAAAGTATTTTCCCCTGGAACTGGACAAAGCGTCGGGAACGTCGATTGAAAGCATTTTAAGCGACACCGGGGGAGGGGTCATTACCCTGGAGTTTGCGGCCAACCCCCAGTTCAAGCCGTCCCTGGTCATGGGAAATCTGCAGAATGAAACGCCGGGCCTGCCGTTCGAGCGGTATCAACTCTCCCGAAACACCCGTAACAATAACCCCTATGCGGGAAACAATTATTTTGTAAACTCCGATGATGTCAACAACGGCGATCACATCAGCTCCGATTCGACCAATACAAACCAGGATGTTCAGAACAGCCCCCAAACCATTACCGGCACAAAATACACCTATGTGTCCATGTACATACTTGCCCACGGCATGGACGACAGCAATTTTACCAACATATTCAGCATCCCGACTTTTATAGGCGTCTTCCGCCTGCCGGACTAATAAGGCGAAGAACGCTGGTTTCCCTTCGCAGACCGCAAAAGGGGGGAATTTGCCCTCCCCACTTTACTAACGATAATGTGTATTCCGTCTACTTCCCCCTTGGGGAAGTAGACGGAATACTATCACCCTCAGATTCTGGGATAATCCAGAAATCCGGGGAAGTAGACGGAATACCATGGCTTACCGAACCTGGGATAATCCAGAAATCCGGGGAAGCAGACGGAATACTATTGTTTACCAAACCTGGGATACCCAGAAATCCGGGGAAGCAGACGGAATACTATGCTGTTAATTTTCACGCAAAGGATATAACGACCGATACACGGCAAAGTAGGAATCCGGCGTTTGCGGATCCCCCAGGCTTTTGGCCAAAACGGTTTTGCGGGTCAGGCTGAACAGGGAGCGGCCGGCGCTGGTCCGGAACAGGCGGTAGGACTTTTCCTCCCGGGCGAGAACCAGATCCTCTCCGCCGTCCTCGGCTTGGTAGACGGATCCCCAGAGCAGCGACGGGATGGCGTGTTTTTTCTCCCCCGAAGGGATGAGCGCCCGGAAAGCCTCCTGCACCCTGATGCCCTCGGGAAGGTTCCGGTTCAGCGCCCGCGCAAAATCTTCCGCGGAACAAACGGCGGCCGGGTCCAGGTCTATGCTGGCTATTTCGCCGCCGGCGTGAAGGCCCACCGACAGAGGAAAGGCAAAATCCAGCTTGGGAAGCGGGTTGAAGCCCCGGGTAAAGAGTATGGGAATGCCCGCTCGGATAAAGGCCATGGAGAAGATCTCTATCAGGGCAAGATGGGGAAGAAACACCGCGGAGCGTTGTTTTTCAAAGGAAAACAGTACGCGCAGGGTTACGGGGTCCCGCTCGTTTGGCGCCCGATCCAGGGGCTTTTGTTGAAGTAAATTATCATTATGTATGCTATTAGATACAATCCTAGCCTCTTTGCCACAGTTCCCGCAGGGCCTCTCGCAGGGGTCTTCGCAGGGAGGCGTCAACGCGGCGAGTCCGGACCGGCGATACTCCCGTTTCAGAAACGCCGCGGAGGCGCCGCTGTCGACGCAATCCCAGGGAAGGGGCTTTTCCAGGTCCCGCTCCCCGATCAGTTCCCGGAGCAGGGGCCCGCGGCGCTCCAGCAGCTCCGCCCAGATATCCTTTTTGATATGCTCATCCCACGCGTCGAAACGGCAGCCCTTCCGGTAGGCTTCCTCGACAAGCTCCCCTACCCGCTCGTCGCCCCGGCTGAGGACGCCCTCGATGAGGGCTATAAAGGGATCGTTGTAACTGACCTTGTGTCCCCGGGGCTTGAGGCTGTCCCGGATATGCCGGATCTTTTCCCGGGCCGTTTTCTCGTCAATCTGGGAAACCCATTGATAGGGGGTGTGCGGCTTGGGAACAAAGGCGCCCACATTGATGTTGAAGTGCATCCCC